>NZ_JAJAFU010000001.1 GCF_020480685.1 Deferrivibrio essentukiensis | reverse complement strand
TATAAAACCAATCAGTTACATAATTCCATTAAAAAAAACGGGGAGACTGCAAAATTAATCTTTTTTTTTAACATCGTGTTATAAATTTTTTCTTGTCCAATAAATCAAATTAAACGCAGAAAAAAATCAAGTAAACATATGGATATTGGTAGAAAATATAATGGTTATAAGAAAGGTGAAAGTTTACCGTGAACAGTGAATGGTGAGTAGTGGATGGTGATCGGTTATTCGCGGACAATAAATTGTATAAAGTTAATATGAATGACTTAGTACGTAACACTTAGCACTTAGCACTTAGCACTTAACGCTTAGCACTAACAAAAACTTTGAACATAGAACATTGAACACTCTTACACTAACCCCTGTGGTTTAAAAAATGTGGTAACGGCAGAAAAAATTAATTTCTTGCTTTTAATCAAAATGGGTATTAAAATAATTAAAAATATATAAAAGAATGGTAGGTAAATGGGGATTGATAAGGATGTTAGCTTAGCCAAGAGTATCAAGTATCGTTGGGTTTACGAACAGGCTGATAAATCAAATATTTTTCAATTAAATACCTCTCTTGGGATACCTATCCCAATCGCAGAGGCTTTAATCAAACGCGGCATAATAAGCGTGGATGATGCAAAAATCTACTTCGATGTGCCCCTCAAAGATTTAATCAATCCATTTCTCTTAAAAGATATGGAAAAAGCGGTAAAAAGGATAACACAAGCCATTTTTAACCGCGAAAAGATATGTATCTACGGTGACTATGATGTTGACGGAATTACTTCTACATCTCTACTTTATCTCTTTTTGAAAGAGTTAAACGCACGGGTGATATATTATGTCCCCAATAGGCTGGAAGAAGGTTACGGGCTTAACAAAGAAGCAATAGATGACATTGCCGGACAAAATGTAGATTTGATGATTACCGTTGATTGTGGTATCACGGCTGTGAGTGAGGTAGCCTACGCTGCAAGTAAAGGGATAGATGTAATCATTACAGACCATCATCAGCAAGGGGATGAGCTCCCTGTAAAAGCCTATGCAATTGTCAACCCGATGCAATTTGATGACAATTACCCATTCAAACATTTATCCGGTGTCGGCGTAGCCTTTAAGCTACTTATGGCACTGCGATACCATTTACACAATTCTACTGACTACAAATACAGTTTGCCAAATTTAAAGAAATATCTCGATATTGTTACTCTCGGCACAATAGCCGACGTTGTCCCGCTAATCGGAGAAAACAGAATCTTTGTAAAACACGGGCTTAAAATGCTTAGTGAAAAAAGCTCAAGAGTGGGCCTTGAAGAGCTTAAAAAGATTACAGGGCTTACAAATGTCAGTCTAAATGCTTCTCACATAGGATTTATAATTGCCCCAAGGATAAATGCCGTAGGACGTATGGGGTGCAGCGACAGAGGGGTAAGGCTTCTAATTACTGATGATAGAAATGAAGCCCGCTGGCTTGCAGAAGAGCTTGACATGGAAAACAGATACAGACAGGGGATTGAAAAAACAATTCTGGCTGAATCCTATGCAAAAATTGAAAGGCACCGGCTTCATGAAAAATATAGAGGGATTGTGCTGTACTCTGAAGATTGGCACCCCGGAGTAATAGGGATAGTAGCTTCAAGGGTAGTAGAAAAATATTTCAGGCCGACAATCGTAATTACGATGGAAAACGGTCTTGGGAAGGGCTCAGCAAGAAGTATCCCTGCATTTCATCTTTATGACGGGCTTAAAGATATTTCAGAGCTTTTGGTAAGCTTTGGTGGGCATAAATATGCTGCCGGGCTTAAAATTAATGCTGAAAACATCAAAACGCTTCAAAAAGAATTTCACAATATAATCTCATCTCAACTCACCGATGAAGATTTTATTCCTGAAATTAACATTGATGCCATTGTCACTGAAAATCAGGTAAATGATGAGCTTATACAATGGCTTAACAAGATGAGACCATTTGGAAGCGGCAACAGTGAGCCAATTTTCCTTATGAAAGGGCTTAGAAAATACCAGCAGTTTTTCTACATAGGTAAAGACAAAAAACATATAAAGGGCTTTTTGGAAAAAAATGGCAAGGTATTCCAGGTAATCGGCTACAACATGCCAGAGTATGAACAAATCCTTAAAAAAAGTGAATACTTTGACATAGCATTTATACCTGAATACAACACTTGGCTTGGGGAAAAGACTGTCCAATTAAAATTGAAAGATATTCGAGAATCGGATGAGTGTTAAGTCAAGAAATATCCGAATAATGGATATACAAGAAAAAGTATTGCAGAGTAGTGAGCATGCACAGGCTGACCTTGAAAAGCTGCACAAAGCTTACGTTTACGCCGCTCAAAAGCATAGAGGTCAGTTAAGACAAAGCGGCGAGCCGTATCTTTCTCATCCTCTTTGCGTAAGCTATATCCTTGCAGAAATGAATATGGATATCGACACTGTCATAGCAGGACTGCTTCACGACACTCTCGAAGATACGGATGCTACATTTGAGGAATTGGAAGAGCTATTCGGCCGTGATGTAGCTTTTCTTGTAGACGGCGTATCAAAAATAGGGAAAATAAAATTTAAATCTTCTGAGCAAAAAATGGCGGAAAATTTCCGCAAAATGCTCATATCGATGTCACAAGACGTAAGAGTTATCGTAATAAAGCTTGCCGACCGGCTTCATAACATGCGCACCATCGACTATTTGAGAGAGGATAAGCAAAAAAGAATCGCACAGGAAACAATGGAAATCTACGCACCACTTGCTCACAGGCTTGGTATCGCCTGGATAAAGTGGGAGCTTGAAGATATGGCATTTCGCATACTTGATAAAGAGAAATATTATGAAATCTACAATAAAGTTAAGTTAAAAAGAAGTGAAAGGGAAGAATATTTAAATAACATTCTAAAAATTGTTAAAGAACAGCTCAAAAAAAACAATATAGATGCCGATGTGTCAGGAAGACCAAAACATTTTTACTCCATCTATAAAAAAATGGTCTTAAAAAAGACGAGTTTTGATGAGATATATGACCTTTTAGCTCTGAGAATTATCGTGAAAACGCTCCCCGAGTGTTATTCGGTATTAGGGCTTATCCACAGTATTTGGAAACCTCTGCCGGGAAGATTTAAAGATTATATTGCAATGCCAAAAGCTAATCTATATCAATCACTTCACACAACAGTAATCGGCCCGAAAGGGATGACGGTAGAGTTTCAAATTCGTACGGAAGAGATGCACCGAATTGCAGAGGAAGGGATTGCTGCCCACTGGCGATATAAGGAAGGGAAAAAGTTTGACCCGAAAGAGGACAAGGCTTTTGTATGGCTAAGACAGCTGCTTGACCAAAAAGAGCTTAAAAATCCTGAAGAGCTTGTAGAAGCATTAAAAGAAGATGTTCTTCCTGCTCAAATATATGTATTCACTCCGGCGGGGGACGTGGTAGAGTTGCCAAGGGGCTCAACACCGATAGATTTTGCCTATGCAATACATTCGGAAGTAGGTAACAAATGCGTTGGGGCTAAAATTGACGGTAGAATTGTACCGCTCAAATACAAACTAAAAGGCGGCGAAAAGATAGAAGTATTGACATCTCCCAATCAAGAGCCGAGAAGGGATTGGCTAAATTTTGTTAAAACTAACCGTGCAAAGTCAAGAATCAGGGCATATTTGAGGAAGAAAGAGGATGAAAGGGCTGTCAATACCGCTCACAATCTTCTTGAAAATGAATTTTCAGATAGAGGACTTAATTTTAAAGAGATATTACACAGTAAAGAAAGTCTAAATAAGATTTTTGAAAAATTTAACCTTAAATCAGTTGATGACTTTCTCAAGGCCGTAGGTTTCGGCAGATTATCCGCAAAGCAGGTAGCAAACCTTTTTGCAAGGCTTGACGAAAAAGAAGATGTTATTTCAAAACCCACAAAAGTTAAGGCTGAGCCTTTTAAGATAAAAGGGATAGATGACGTAATGGTGAGAGTGGCAAAATGCTGCAACCCACTTCCCGGGGATGATGTAAAAGGGTATATCAGCGTAGGAAGAGGTATTATTGTTCACAAAGCTGATTGTCAAAATCTTAAAAATATGACAGTTAGTGAAGACAGATTAATAGAAGTAATATGGGATGAGACCAAAAAATTTAAGTCAAAAGTAAAGATAAACAGTATCACTGAGGACAGACCGGGGATGCTCAATGAAATTACCACTGTTATTAAGGATATGGGGATAAACATCATAGAGCTGTCCGCAAAACCGATGTCAGAAGGCAGGGCAAGGCAAAACTTTACAATAGAAATCGCATCCAAAGACCAGCTTGAAAAGTTGACCGGCAAACTCAAAAGCTTGCCGGGGATGATCTCTTTTACAGCTATTTAATCTAATTTTCTTCCAATTTGGCTTTCATCTCATACAAAGACTTTTTCATAGCTTCGATGAGCTTTATCATTACACCATACATATCATAAAGTAGCTTTACTACTGTAAAATTTATATCACGAGGGTGATTGTTAGAATTTCTCACGCCATTTATTTCTATAATCGTAGTCAAATAATAAGACTGCACAAAATGCATAAATATCTCAAAAAACTTCCTTTCACCAAAAATTGCCAATGTTTTCTGCACTTCGTCAAAAGTTTTTCTTGCATACTCTTCATCTATGACCTTTTCTTTTTCATACCTAACAATGACATTGTTAATGAACTCAACAGCTTTGTTAAAACCGTATGTAAGCCTTTCGATAACATTTTCCGAATATTGTATAGCTTCGTTTACCTTGTCCATAGACTGTTTTTTATACTTTTCCTTTTCCGCCTCATCAGGATATTTGAGATTTGATTTAATATTATCTATTACATCGATATCTTCATTAATATACTTTTCAATTGCCTCTTTGAAGGTCATTATTTTTGTGCCATAAATTTTTGCTCCCCCTTCGGTAGCATTAATCACTTCACCTTTAAAACCTGCTATATCTTTTTCATAGTATTTCATAAATTTGTACCATACATCAGTTGTCTTGATTTTTGGCACATAATTACCTTCTACTTCCAAGATTTGACGTCTAGTATGATATTGTTCCTCTTTTTCACCAAATGTAGCACCGGAGGCGTGGGTCACTTCATTCTCTCCAAAAGCCAAATCTTGACCAATAAGGATAATAGGATTACACCCCAAAAATTCCAAAATCTTAAACGCCATATTCGCAGCAGAAGGACCAATATCTAAAGTCCCTTTTTCAATCTCAAGCCACTGAAAAGTAGCAAAATTTCGATAGACAATTATCCTTTCTCCGGGAAAATTAGCATATGTTTCAGGGCGGATTACAGGACATGCTGACAAATAAACATCCTTTACATCTTCTTGGGTAAGCCCTTCAAAGAGCTTTGAAGTAGCAATTACCCTTTCAAGGGAAGTAACTAAGTGCGGCTTGAGACCATTCTTTTTCATTACCCTCAAAGATGCGTCTGCAGCACAAATAACGGCCTTGTTTTCAAGCCCCTTTAGCAAGTGAATGTTCTTATTTAGAGATGGACCTGTTGCCACGACAATGCCTGGTTTCCCATCAAAAATGCCTTCTAAATCTTTAATCCCGGGCCAGCCAATTATCTCATTGATATTTAAAAATGTATTTACAATACCAATTAGCGAGTCCCAAGGGTCATTGCCAAAGTGCAATAAAACTTCTTTTACTGCATCTTTTAAATGAGACATAACTTTCTTATAATAATCTCCGCTTAGTCTTAAAGATAAGCTATTATCTATAATATTAATTGCTTTAACAAAAAGCTTTAAATTACCCATAAATAATATGGCATGCAAATTCACAAACACATCGTTAATTGGAATATCAATTAAAAGCTTTACACGTGAATCAGATATTACCGGTGTCAAGTCTATTGTGTAAAGTGCAACATAAAAAGGCTCAAATTCAGGCTCAAATACAATTAAAACAGACTCTTGCACCGCAAATTTTTGTAAAAAAGTCAATATTTCATACCCAAGCCCAAATCCAAAAAATATATTCAAAACCGGGAGTCTAATTTTGTTTCTCAAATCAGCTTGGACATAAGCCAGCGGGTCATTGTTGTCATAAGCAAGTAGCTTTTCAGGCAAATAAATTAAATTTGGAATTTTGTCGGGATGATTAGAAGATATGGTGTTATACTTACCATTACTTTTATATGATTCAACTTTTTTTGCCAAATCGGGTCTAAATTTTTTAAGTGCCTGAAGATTTTTTTCATAAATATTCACATCAACTCCTTATTCTGTAATAAATTCTAACTTTAGTGGCGTGCCCTTTGCAAGGTCATATTTTGCCTTTTTACCCAATACACTTTTTAAATATTTAGGATGTAAGCCGTAGCCAGGTCTTATAGAGCGAATGTTATCATTAGTCAAAAAATCACCTGCTTTAATGTCTTTAACTACAAATAGACTCCTTGCAAAAATCCTACTCTTCTCCACTTTTTCCGATATTTCATACGTAACTTTGCCAAGAGCTTTTTCTACCTCTCTAATAGAGCTTACCATCGCTTTAAATTCTTTCGGTTCTAATGAAAAAGCCGCATCCGGGCCACCAAGCTTTTTATCAAGTATAAAATGCTTCTCAATTACCCTTGCACCAAGCGCAACTGCTGCAATTGGCACAGATATACCGAGAGTATGGTCAGATAGCCCCACTGTTACCCCAAACCGATTTTTCATATCGGGAATGGTAAGCAAGTTTGCTTCTTCAAATGGTGCAGGATAAGCAGATGTACATTTTAACAGCGTAATATCATTGCAACCATTCTTCTTGCATGTCTCAACAGCAAGCTTAATATCTTCAATAGTGGCTATCCCTGTAGATATAATCATCGGCTTGCCTTTGGATGCAATATATTCAATGAGTGGAATATCTGTAATCTCAAATGAAGCAACTTTATAAATTGTGACATTCAGCTCCTCAAGAAAATCTACGGCAGTCTTATCAAAAGGTGTGGAAAAGAAAACAAGACCAAGCTTTTCAGCTAACTCTTTCAGTTCAAGATGCCACTCCCATGGGGTATATGCTTGTTTGTAAAGTTCGTAAAGTGTTTTTCCGTCCCAAAGTGTGCCTTGCTTAATCTGAAAATATTTATTGTCACAATCTATTGTCAAAGTATCAGGAGTATAAGTCTGTAATTTTACAGCATTAGCTCCTGCTTCTTTCATCGCATAAATTGTCTCCTTTGCTAAGTTTATATCTTGCTTGTGATTTGCAGATAGTTCTGCAACTATTAAAACTTTTTCATTTAAATCAAAGTTTGCTATTTTCATTTTCGTTGTCCTGTAAAAAATTTTTTCTAAACACTAAGTAATGAATTGGCTCTTTTCTACCGCTTCTTATTATTTTAAGAGCATTATCAAAACCTTCATTAAAAAGCAAATCTATAACTCCCATATAAGGCAAAAATTCACCGTAAACCTGTCTATATGCAGGGTGGATATAATTGTGGTAAAAAAGATTAATCCCATTTTTAACAATAAGCCCACCCGGTTTTTCCTTTTCTAAATATTCTGCCGAACCTTGAGGAGATATGTATGTATCACATCCTAACTTTTTACATATGTTTGATAGTTTTTCGTCCTTTTTTCCGTCAACTTTTAAATCATAGCTCCTAATAGTTTGTGTTCTTATTCCAATTTTATCTTTTACTTTTTCTATAAAATTTATGTTGAAATCTGTTAGTTTATCAAAAGGAACTTCTATCAAATTCTTTACAAAAGGAAAAACTTCTTCATAATATGGTGCTTTTTTGTAGTTGAGATTAATTGCCTTTAGATGTTTTTGTCTCCACGGCTGGGAATCATCTATGTATGCATCTTTAATTTTGACTTCTTCTCTTCGTGATGTTTTTTTTAATGGTATAGATAAAAATAATTCACCTTGGGATGTTTTAATTCTATTTCTAACTTGCCAACTTCTACGGACAAGTTGGACATCATCTAAGTATACAAAAACATCAATGCTGCCCATTAAATCAAAGTAGCCTATCCATGGGTTATATGTTGGCTGCATTATAGCACATTTCAACTTAGATTCTCCTCCGTGAATTCTTCCAATACTATAAAAATGTTATTTTTGTAAGGAATTATTTTTTTATCACTAATGTTTGGTTTCTGAGTAAAATATAATTTTTTCACGTAATATACCTTATTTTTGTATATTAGCTTAGCACCTTTATATCTAGCTTGAGCTCTTACTTTATTAAAAAGTATATTTGGAGGATCATTTTTTAAATCAAAAGTATAATCATCTTCTTTAACAGGAGGATAATAATATTTATTTTCTATGTTCCTTACAACTCTTAATTGTCCTCTTTTATAGTCAACAAGATCATTTAAAAGTTCAGGAATAATATTAGTTAACTTAAGAAAAATATCCTTTTCATTCTCCCAAAAGTAATAAGAAACTAATTTGCGTGAAATTATATCACCGCTATCAACTTTTGATGTTACTTTATGAATTGAAATTCCTACTTTTAATTCTTCATTAATTGTTGCCCAAAAAGTGGGATGTCTTCCTTTATAATATGGTAAATAGCTGTAATGAATATTGTATACTTCGTATAGATCTAAAAAAGATTCCGTAAGCATTTTTCCAAAAGAGCACATAATACAAAAATCAATGTCTTTCTCCTTTAAAAACTCCTCTACTTTATTTATATTTTCTACTTCTACAACATCTATATTTCTAACCAATGAAAAAGTAAACAGATTATCATCAAATTTTCCCCTTTCAACTACTATCCCTTTGAGGTTTAGATTATCGTTCATTAAAATATATTCAGGCACATAATATAGATTTCCTATATAAATTACATTAAAACTCATTGAAACTCCTAACTTAATATATGAAAAAGTTTTAATAATTCATTTACTACCCTTGGAGGATAGATTTTTTTTAAAATTCCCATTTTATTTTTTGAAAATTTTCTTTTATCTATGGGTAAATTGATATCTTCAACAAGCTTACCAAATGTATTTCTCAATTCAGGGTACATAAAGACACTTAGTATCATTTCCATATTAAACATTTTTTTCGCAGCAAGATATTGATTGTCTGCAACTATTACTGCGATTGTAGGAACTCCAACTTTTGCAAGCTCATACAATGTTTGCCCGCCGGCTGAAATAGCAATATCACTTTCAAGCATTACTTCTTTCATCTTTTGAGCATCAGGAAAATATATTAAAGCTGTATTTTCATCTGAAGCTTTTTCTATCTCTTTTATATTCTTAAAACCTTTACCAATTATAACATTCTTTTTAATATTCGGATAGTTTTCAGCCAATAATTTTAAAACTTTTGGCGTCATATTACGAAAATCATCACCGCCAAATGTAATCATTATACTTTCTACATTCTCTTTTATCTTTTTTTCCGGCACTTCCCAAAACTCTTTTCTAAGTGGTAAATATTCTAAACCTAGCAAATAATTAATATCATCTCTTTTAGGATAATCTAAATCTTTTGCATGAATATTACCATTTACTACAACTCCGCTTGGATATTCTATTCTATTATTATCATCATAATAAACTGGTAAGTTTACTAATTTACTGATTTTCTCATAAAGAGTTAAATCTGCCAAATAACTATCAATTATAGCAATATCTGCATCTTTAATCATATCAAAAAGTCTTTTTTGATTATCAATCCAATTAAAAATTTCGTATTCAGTTTCTTTCAGATACTCTTCAACAGATTCATCACCATTAATAATAAATTTTGGCTTTATATTTTTAATTTCAAATGCCTGATAAATTGCAATCATCCTCATAAGATGACCAAATCCTATATTTTTACCTGCTTCAGTCAGAATATAAACATTTAACAAGCTATTCTCCAAATCATTGATATATTTTCAAACCTGTTATAACTTTTGTTACATTATCAAAATCTCTATCATTATGTAAAAGGTATAAATCGTTTTCCAAAGCAGTTTCGACAATTAACATATCAATAGTACTTCTAACTGTTATCCCCTTTTTTCTACATTCAAAATAATATTTTGCTGCATTTTCGTATGATTTTAGACCTAATTTTAAATAATAAAATTTCAAAGATGACAAATAATCATTTAAAATATTAAATTCTTTTGATGTTGCAGCACCTTGCAATATTTCCTGATAAATCAAATTGTTTATACCAAATTCTATCCCTCTATCAATTATAAAATCAAGTTTATCAGTTTTATCGTTACAATTACCTTTTAAATAATCAATTAAAACCGAAGTATCTACTAAAATCAATTTTACATCCCTATTCTCATTGATTTATAATCATAATCTTCATTAAACTTTATTTTACCTTTTAGCTCTTTAATATTTTTTCTTTTTAGATTTTCTACAAATTCTTTTAAAGCAGTATTCACTAACTCTTTTTTAGTTTTAATATTAGTGAGTTTCATAGCTTCTTCCAATAACTTATCATCTATCACAATATTTGTCCTCATAATACACCTCCATATACACATTATAACGCCTTCAAAAATCTTTGCAATTATTTATTTAAAGTATTACAAATAGTTATAAAACTAATTCAGTTTTTTTATATTTATCATTCTTTTGCTACAATATTTTCCAAAAAATTTGCACTGTTATATAAATCTTGCAATTTTAAAACCTTTACAGCTTCAGATACTTCATCGCTCAAATTTGTAAAAATCTTCTTTTGCACAACTTTTTTATTTATCAGCTTCAGCCAAGGTTTTTGTCCAAAAAGTTTCACAATATCTAAGGCTTCAAAATACTCATTTTCATAATATAAATAATCAAATACTGCACATAAAAGTGCATAATCCTCTTCCACGTCAAGTGTAATTCTAATATCTGGTGCAGTTAAATATTGTGGAGCTTCAATAGATGATATGTTAAACTTATCTTTATTCGTGGTATGTATATAAGGGCATACATGCTCTCTTTCAAATATTTCTTTAGCTTCAAAATATGCCTTTTCAAGTGCATCAAAAGAGATTACTTCAACATCTAAACCATGAGGGAAAGCCCTTTTAATCGTGTTAGATGTATAATCTGCATTTTCATTTAAGTGTTTTTCAACTGCTAAATCAATAATATTCCAATCTATACAAGGGCAATCGGAAGTTACTCTGACTATTGCATCAAGATTATTTTCCTTAGCAGACAGATAATATCTGCTCAACACATCATCTTTACTCCCCTTAAACCATCTTACATTTTCTTTGTCAGATATTTTTACAATTTCCTCATCTTCACTATCTGTAGTTGTTGCAATTATCACTTCATCTAATGATTGTGCTTTTAATACTCTTCTAATAACTTGCTGTAAAACAGTAATATCACTATCAAAAGGTAGCGATTTTAAAATCTTTTTTGGCAGCCTAGTAGATGATGTCCTTGCCTGAATTATTGCTCCTACTTTCATAAAGATTCAAACACCTCTTGCACTTTATTCACTACAAAATCAAGTTCCTCATTAGTCATCCCGGGGAAAATCGGCAAACTTATCTCACTTCTATAAAATTCTTCGGCCTTTGGACATAATCCATTTTCGTAACCGAGATCTTGATAAAACGGGTGAAAATATACAGGGATATAATGCACCTGGACACCAACACCACATTCTCTTAATTTATTAAATAGTTCACGTTTTTTTTGTTTCAAGCTGTCTTTAAGCTTTATAGGATATAAGTGATAACTATTATGCGCATACTCCTTTTCAACAGGCAATTCAAAATATGGATTGTTAACAAAAATTTCATTATACTTTTGCACAATACCTCTTCTCTTTTCAACAAAACTATCAAGTTTTTTCAGCTGACTTACCCCCAAAGCCGCCTGAATATCGGTCATTCGATAATTATACCCCAAAAGTTGCATTTCATAATACCACTCACCCACAAACGTTGAACTTTGAACGTTGAACTTTGAACTATCTTTTGTAATTCCATGATTTCTAAACATCAGCAGCTTTTCATAATATTCTTGCTTATTTGTCAAAACTGCTCCACCTTCACCGGTAGTAATATGTTTTACAGGATGAAAGCTAAAGACAGTCATATCTGAGAATTGACAAGACCCCACATTGAACGTTGAACGTTGAACCTTGAACCTTGAACTTTGAACCTTAAGCTTTGCCCCTAAAGCATGGCATCCATCTTCCACTACTTTCAAATTATATTTATCAGCAATTTCTTTTATTTTTGTCATATCACAAGGATGACCTGCATAATGAATAGGGACGATCAACTTTGTCTTATTTGTGATTTTGCCTTCTATTTTCTCACAATCTATATTTCCGGTATCTTCTTCAATATCTACAAATATTGGTCTTGCACCTAAATATACTCCTGCATTACTTGTAGCGGCAAAAGTCATAGGTGAAGTTATAAATTCGTCATCTTTGGACAACCCGGTGGCAAAATATGCTCCGTGCAGTGCTGATGTCCCGCTATTAAATGCTACCGCATATTTAGCACCGCAATACTCTGCCAATTTATCTTCGAATTCTTTAATTTTTGGTCCTTGAGTAATAAAGTTTGACTTTAAAACTTCAACTAAGGCCTGTATGTCATCGTTGTCTATAGATTGTTTTCCGTAGGGGACTGCTCTGGGATTTGACGCTTTGATGTTTTGATGTTTTGATGTTTTATTTATTTTCATCGTGATACCTTATAAAATTTGTAATCATTCCTGCTAATCTTTGGCAAATACTTTCAATTTTATCAAATTCACCCAATTTCAGATAATTAAGTTCCTTAGCTATTTCTATTTGTGTTTGCAATTCGCTTAATGAACCTTTAGAAATATATAAAAACCTTATAAAATCTTTTTTAGTATTTCTTTCATAACCTTCTGCTATATTAGAAGGAATAGAAACAGCAGACCTTCTTACTTGATCTCTCAAATTAAAATCTTTTTTAAACAACTCATTTTCAGTTATTCTGTATATATAAACAGCCAAATCTTTCGATATCTTCCAAATTTCTAAATCTCTAAAAGTAGTTAAACTCATAATCTTTCACCCTCACAACTCCATCACCTCATAACTCCATAACTTCACAACTCTAAGCCACTTATTATCTCTAATAACTCATCTTTCGTTAGCCACCAAGTATTGTTATCACTTCTATATGAAAATCCTTCAGGCAATTTTTTCCCACCGTTTCCAAAATCTTTTGGAGCCTGCCAGTTTAAAAATTCCGGAATTATTCTGTAGTGATCGTCGTATTCCCTTGTGTGCCTTGCATCATCTTCAGGAATCATAACTTCGTGCATTTTTTCGCCAGGCCTTATCCCAATCTCTTTTATTTCAGCTTCAGGAGCAATTGCCCTTGCAAAATCCTCCATCCTCATACTTGGAATTTTAGGCACAAATATTTCACCGCCAGTCATAAGTTTGAAAGCTTTATTAACAAGCTCAACAGCCTGGGGGAGCGTTATCCAGAATCTTGTCATATCTCTATGAGTAATTGTAATAACTCCATCTTCTTTTTGTTTAAGAAATAAAGGCAACACCGAACCACGACTTCCAAGGACATTTCCATATCTTACAACAGCAAATCTGGTAACTCTTCCACCCGCATAAGAATTACCCGCCACGAAAAGTTTATCCGAGCAAAGTTTTGTCGCACCATAAAGATTTAGTGGATTTGCAGCCTTATCCGTAGAAAGTGCTATAACCCTTTTTACACCATTATCTATACAAGCCTCGATTACATTTTGAGCACCCAATATATTTGTCTTTATTGTTTCAAATGGGTTGTATTCCCCAGCAGGCACCTGTTTTAAGGCAGCGGCATGTATTACATAGTCTATTCCATAAAATGCTCTGTAAAGTCTGTCCTTATCCCTTACATCCCCAAGAAAAAACCTCAGTCTTTTATCATGCCCAAACTCACTTTTCATTTGATATTGTTTAAACTCATCTCTACTTAAAATTACTACCCTCTTAGGATTAAAATTCTCAAGAACATACTTTACAAAACACTTCCCAAATGAGCCTGTGCCACCAGTTATCAAAATATTTGCACCATCAAACATGTTTCCTCCAGAAGAAACTTTTTCCCATTTGCCATTATATTGTAAGTGAATATCAATTTTTGTGCCATAAAAAAGGGGCGTAAAGCCCCTTTAAATTTTTATGCTCTCTGTTTTCTTGACAATTGTCACCTTCCCGGCTTCAAATTTTACTTCCAGCGACCCATAATATTGATTCTGAAACATATCTCTCAAAATTTCATACAATTTTGTTAGTTGCGATTTATCATTGTTTTTCATATTTACAGCAGCCATAATTTACCTCCATGTATATTTATTCACTATCCTTGTGAATTAGCTATTTTACCCCTGTAAAAGTTGTAATGCCATCTGTGGTACCTGATTTGCCTGTGCAAGCATTGCAGTACCTGCCTGACTTAAAATCTGGCTTCTTGTAAACTGTGACATTTCTTCAGCCATATCAAGGTCTCTAATTCTTGATTCGCTTGCAGTCATATTTTCATGGGCAACACTCAAGTTTGCAATGGTATGCTCAAGCCTGTTAATCTGGGCACCAATTGTAGCTCTTATTGTAACTACCTGTGTAAGAGCGTTATCAATATCAGGAATTGCTCTTTGAGCAAGCTTTTGAGATACTATAAACATATTCTCAAGCCCAAGACCTTTTACATCAAGCTGCGGGATTGAAACAGAAAGGGTCTGCCCCTGATTTGGACCTATTTGTAAATCTGTAGAGTTATCTACTACATGGAGGAAATGATTTTCATTGGCATTTGCATTTTCTCTAAACTTTATTGTTTCTGTTGCAGCATCCCAGTAAGATTCAACAGTAGCCCTTGAATCTACAACCAGCTCAATACCTTCAATCACACCGTTTACTCTGTCATTACCTGTCTCATCAACACCAATCAAATCACCGGTATGAGCATCTTTAACAGTAACTAAAGTCGTATTGCTAACAGACTCTTGAATCTCTGCCAAAGAAAAAGCATCTATCAATCTTTGGTCACCGCTAAAGGCTATTTCACCCTGTTCACCGGTAAGTGCTGTCTGTATAATAAATGTACCTTTAACTGTCCTGTTACCATCATTACTTGGAACAGAAATATAATCTACAAGGTGTGAATTAACCTGCTCATCACTTGAACCAAGATCAAGTTCGTTTACGAGAGCGTCTGTAATCTTGGTTTCAAGATCTGCTATAGTGTCATCCCCTTCTAAATAGATAGTTGCACTTTTGCCATTGCCCCAGATTGTAAGCTCCTGCTTGTTTTCAAAAAGATTATTTCCATCTGCATCGATAAATCTTGCTATATCTTTTAACTTTGTAGTAGTGGTAGCCGCTTCACCACCACCGGCGATATGAAGTGTCCCTGTTCCAGTATTAATTGCCCCGTCATCAGTCTTTGCAAAAACAATATCTAAATTACCTATATTCAAATTTCCTGTTTGCTCATCAAGATCAGCAAGATATATAGTTTTAGTTATCTCTTCGGTAGTAGAAGCTAACGAGCTTGCTGCAGTAAAGTTTATTGTTATCTTCTGTTCTTGAGCTGTAGGACCATCGGTTATTTCTATTGCACCTTGTCCATTGTTTGACGGAACGATTCCTCTTGATACTGAAAAGAGAAACTTATCACCTTTTTGAAAAGTACCTGTAGCAGACAAAGAAAATCCGGCATTTGTAGTTATATCGTCAGAAATATCTGTATCAGTACTTGAGCCCAACAACTCACCAGTAGTTGCACTATAAAAATATGTAATTGCTGCTGAAGCATTATCTCCTGTAATCTCAACTAATGCATAACCATCAAAAGTTAACGATGAAGAAATACTATTGCTATCTGTTTTTATAGTCCCTGCTGAGCCTGGTTGTAAATATGAACCTATTGTTGCAACAGCTGAACTGGTTGTAATCCCTGAACCATGTAATGTCAAAGTATAATCATTGTCTCCAGTCGCCCAGAGTGATTTAGGATTACTAACTTTTGAAATATTCGTATCATCAGTCGCATTCGCAGTGCTATCCACATATTCCGCTCCAATCTTATCATCTTGAAGCGTCATAATATCAGTTTTAAATACTTGGCTTTGGCCTATTTTGTTAGCTTCCAAAGAAATCTGGTAGTTGCCTTCAGCCACATTCCCTCTTATAAGCGCACTAATCTTATTACTGCTTGCTGACCACAGAGCTGTCCCATCACCATTTAAAAGTTTTTTGGTGTTAAATTCGGTCGACGTAGATATACGATTAATCTCTGCCTTAAGCTGCTCCACCTCTTTTTGAAGCTCTACCCTGTCGTTTGAAGTATAAGTGCCGTTTGCGGCTTGTACTGCCAGCTCACGCATCCTTTGAAGCATAGAAGATACTTCACCGAGCGCACCTTCAGCTGTCTGAAGCATAGAAATACCGTCCTGAGCATTCATCATCGCCCTTTTGAGCCCTGATATCTGCCCTCTTAATTTTTCAGAAATTGCCATCCCTGATGCATCATCTGCAGCGTGGTTGATTCTCAAACCGCTTGATAATCTTTCGAGGGATTTACCGAGAGCGGACTGTGTCCCGCCAAGATGTCTCTGAGAGTTCAAAGACATGACATTGTTGTAAATTGATAAACTCATGCTATCCTCCTTGATTTTTTCAATAGAGGTTTACCCTATTAAATTTTCCTGACGCTTCCTTGCGTCTGGTGAAATTATCGGAAGAATATCAAAATTCTTTAGAAAAAAAATTGCATATTTATTATTTTTGCTTAATAACGTGGTATAATTTGATAAATCGGAGATGAATAATGGCCAAATTTGACATTGCACTCCCCGAAGATATCTTAGCGGGGAAGACAACAGATGTATACTTTATCAGGACTGAAGAGGTTTTGAGAAAAGCAGGTATAAATAAAAAAGTAACGATGGAAGTAGCCCAAAAAGGGATGCCGGAAGAATACCCTTTTGGAATATTCACCGGGCTTTCCAACGTGTTGGAGCTGCTTGAAGGTAAACCGGTAGATATATACGCAATCGAAGAAGGGAGTGTATTTTTTGAAAATACCCCTGTCTTATCTATTGTAGGAAACTATCTTGATTTTGGAGTTTACGAAACGGCAATTTTGGGATTTATCTGCCACGCCTCAGGAATCACAACAAAGGCATCCAAATGTAAATTGGCAGCAAAAGGTAAGACAGTCCTCAGCTTTGGTGCAAGAAGGGCTCATCCTGCCATAAGTGGTATGATTGATAAATACGCTTACATCGGGGGATGTGATGGTTTTTCTGTCCTTTTCGCAGAAGAACTAATCGGCAAAAAGGCAAGCGGCACAATACCGCACGCTTTGATTTTACAAGTAGGGGATACCACTGAAACCATGAAGCTTTTTAATATGTATATTGACAAATCTGTCCCTCGTATTGCCCTAATCGACACTTTTAACGATGAAAAATTTGAAACCCTTAACGTAGCAAAAGCATTGCAAAACGATTTGAACGGCGTGAGGCTTGATACTCCCGGCTCACGAAGAGGAGATTTGAAAAAAATTGCGGAAGAAATAAGGTGGGAGCTTGATATAAGAGGCTTTGAGCATGTAAAGTTGTTTGCAAGTGGCGGCCTTGATGAAAAAAAATTAACCGAACTCTCAGATATTATTGACGGATTTGGTGTCGGCACTACCATTTCAAACGCCAAAGTAATGGACTTTTCTATGGATATTGTAGAGATAGATGGAAAACCTTTTAGTAAAAAAGGAAAAATGTCCGGATTTAAATTTGCTTATTCATGCCCGACATGCCTTAAGCAGACTTATGACATTAATAAAAATAAAAAAATTGTATGCTCTAAATGTAACACCGATATGAAAATGATTACAAAAAAATTTATGGAAAACGGTAAAATTATTTTACCGTTGCCAAGTGTAGATGAAATAAGAAGTAAAATTTTGTCACAATTAGTAAATTTACAAAATTTTAGTTGAAATTGTAGTGATTTTTCAGTTATAATATGGTGTTTTAAATACTTGGGAGGTTAATATGAGCAAATTTCAGGAAATACTCGACAGTTATGGTGTGAGCAGAAGGGACTTTTTAAAATATTGCACTGCTCTTGGTGCTACCCTTTCCCTCTCACCGGCATTGGCTCCAAAGGTAGCAGAAGCAATTGAAAAAGACGACAGACCGCCTGTAATATGGCTTGAATTTCAAGATTGTGCCGGTGATTCCGAATCTTTACTAAGAGCAAACAGACCTACAGTCGCAGAATTAGTCCTCGATTATTTATCAATAGATTATCACGAGACAATTATGGCTGCTGCAGGGCATCAGGCTGAAGAAGCCAAAAAAGCGACTGTTGAAAAATATAAAGGGAAATATATCTGCATTGTGGAAGGCTCTATTCCTGTCAATGATGACGGAGTATATTGCACTATTGGCGGGAAAACTGCAGTAGATATCTTAAATGAAGTGGGCGGCAACGCAGCTTTTGTAATAGCAGTTGGCACATGCTCTTCCTATGGTGGGCTTCCCGCTGCCTATCCAAACCCTACCGGAGCAAAAAGCGTAAAAGAGCTTTTGCCTAACAAAACGGTTATTAATCTCCCCGGTTGCCCGATGAATGTTGATAACCTTACAGGCACAATTGTGCATTACCTTCTCTTCGGTGCTCCACCTGCAATGGATAAATTTTTAAGACCTAAATTTGCATACGGTAAGAGAATACACGATAACTGTGAAAGAAGGGCTCACTTTGATGCCGGACAATTTGTCAACGCTTGGGGTGACGAAGGGCATAGACAGGGCTGGTGCTTATACAAAATGGGTTGTAAAGGCCCTGAAACATATCATAACTGCCCGACTGTCAGATGGAATGAAGGGACAAGCTGGCCTGTTCAATCAGGGCATGGATGTGTGGGCTGTAGTGAACCGGGCTTTTGGGATACTATGACACCAATATACAACAGGTTGCCTAATATCCCCGGATTTGGTGTTGAAGCCACAGCCACAAAGATTGGCGCTGCTGTAGTGGGAATATCGGCTGTGGTATTTGGTACGCACGGTATAGTAAGCCTTATAAGAAATAAGGGTATGGTCAAAAAAGTAGAGCACGAATTTGAAGACGAAGAGTAGGGAGGATAAAATGGCTAACAAAAAAATCGTAGTCGACCCGATTACAAGGATAGAAGGTCATTTAAGGATAGAAGCAAAAGTAGAAAATGGTAAGATTGTTGATGCATGGTCAAGCTCCACAATGTTTAGAGGGGTAGAAAAAATCCTTCAGGGAAGGGACCCAAGAGATGCTTGGTATTTTACCCAAAGATTTTGCGGCGTCTGCACCACAGTACATTCAATCGCCTCAATTAGAGCCGTGGAAAACGCTTTGGGCATAAGAATCCCTTTTAACGCCGAAATGATTAGAAATATCATTATCGGGATTCAAAATGTTCAAGACCACGTAATACATTTTTATCATCTTCATGCGCTTGACTGGGTGGATATAGTTTCTGCTCTTAGTGCTGACCCTAAAAAAACCGCTCAGCTTCAACAATCAGTTTCCGACTGGAAATTGTCAAGTGAAGACTACTTTAGAAGTGTCCAAAATAAGGTAGCTGCCTTTGCAAAAACAGGAAGACTTGGACCTTTTGGCAATGCTTATTGGGGGCACAGTGCGTATAAATTACCACCTGAAGCTAACCTGATGGCCGTTGCCCATTACCTTGAAGCATTAAACTTACAAAAAGAAATTATCAAAATACATGCTATTTTGGGCTCTAAAAACCCGCATCCTCAAACATTCCTCGTAGGCGGGATGTCTATCCCTGTTGACCCGAATAGCCAAAATGCACTCAATGCCGACAAAATAGCTGAAATTAATAAGTACATTGCAATGGCAAAAGAGTTTGTCGAGCAAGTATATATCCCTGATCTTTTGGCTGTAGCTCCATTTTATCTTGAATGGGCAAAATACGGAGCCGGGCATCTTAACTATTTATCATACGGTGAATTCCCTGAAGATCAGACGGGGTATCCTAACGGTATGTGGATGCCAGCAGGGGTCATATTAAACGGTGACTTGTCAAAAGTATATGATGTAAATCAGGAAAAGATCACCGAATATGTATCACACTCATGGTATGACTATACAGGTGGTGATGATAAGGCCAAACATCCATATGACGGCGAGCAAATTTGGAAATATACCGGGCCAAAACCTCCTTTTGAATATCTTGACACAGATAACAAATATTCTTGGGTAAAAGCTCCAAGATATGATGACAAACCTATGGAAGTCGGTCCTCTTGCAAGAATGTTAGTAGGCTATGCTAAAGGGCATAAAGAGATAAAAGAAACTGTTGACCTTGTGCTTAATAAATTAGGTGTAGGACCTGAAGTGCTTTTCTCTACATTAGGAAGAACAGCTGCAAGAGGAATTGAAACACTCATTACTATCAACAGATTGCCAAAGTGGGTAAATATGTTGGTAAATAACATTAAATCTGGAGATTTGACAATTCACAACAATGAAAAATGGGATCCAGATTCATGGCCAAAATCTGCAAAAGGTTACGGTTGGCATGAAGCTCCACGTGGTGCACTCGGTCACTGGATTGTAATTGAAGATAAGAAAATAAAGAATTATCAAGCTGTCGTCCCATCAACATGGAATGCAAGTCCAAGGGATACAAACGGAGTAAGAGGCCAATACGAAGAGTCACTTATCGGGACACCGATTGCTGACCCTGAAAAGCCTCTTGAGATTTTAAGGACAATACACTCATTTGACCCGTGTCTTGCCTGTGCAGTTCACGTATATGATGAAAAGGGTGAGTTAAAGTCCAAAGTAAAAGTTTTATAAGGGGGCTCTTATGGCTGATAATAGATGTGCTGCCAGAAGGTATGTGTATGTTTGGGAAGGCCCTGTAAGGATATCTCATTGGATAAACTTCTTTTGTATGATCTTCTTATCTTTCACAGGCGTATACATACACTACCCTTTTATTGAAGCAACAAGCTTTACTAATGCACCTTATATTATGGGTGTAGTTAGATATACACACTATCTTGTAGGTGTAATATTTGCTTTCAGTGTAATTCTCAGACTATTCTGGTTGTTTGTAGGAAATAAATACTCTAGTTGGGCTTCTTTCTCTAACCCTTTTAAAAAAGAAGATAGGGAAATTTTTTGGAGATATTTTAAATACTATATATTCCTTGAAAAAAATCCGCCTCACGTTTTAGGACACAACCCTGTAGCATTGGTGGCTTATATAGTGCTATTTAACCTGTTTATATTACAAATATTTACAGGGTTTGCACTTTGGGGCCAGGCTGACCCTAACAGCACTTTATATGCAATAACAGGCTGGATATTTACTTTTGTAAGCAACCAATGGGTTAGATTTTATCATTACATTTTTATGTTTTTAGTAGCAGGGTTTGTAATCAACCACCTTTACAGTGCCGTTCTTTTCGACTTCAAATCACAATCGGGAGAAATAAGCTCAATCTTTGCAGGATGGAAACCTGATAGAAGAAAATAATCAAAAGCCCCTTTTTAGGGGCTTTTTTTATACATACAAATATTATTTAATGATAATATTATATTTCTTTATTTTTGCATTAAGGGTGACTCTTGATATCCCCAATTGCTCCGAAGTCTTGCTAAGATGATAGCTGTTTTCCTTGAGTGCCTTTAAAATCATCTCTTTTTCCAAGTTTTCAACTGCCTCATTTAAATTTGTATTAAATATTTCCATTTTAGAATTCGAGTTGACAATTTCATTAAGCTTAATATGCTCTTTCTCTATACTTCTGCCATCAGCAAGCATTACCGCAGTGTTAATCACATTTTTAAACTCTCTCACATTACCCGGCCACTCATAAGTTTCAAGCAAGGATATGACATCCTTATTTATACAAGTAATCTCCTTTTTGTACTCTTTTGCAAAAACACCGACAAAATATTTTGTCAATTGAGTGATATCCTCTTTTCTCTCTCTTAAAGGGGGCAGATTAACAGTAACACCGCTTATCCTAAAATACAAGTCGGGCCTAAATACATTTTCATCCATCAATTCATTTATCTTTTTATTGGTTGCAGCGATTAGTCTTATGTCAAGTTTTATCTTTTTTGTGCCACCCAAATGTTCAATCTCACTTGTTTCCAATACTCTCAGTAATTTTGATTGTAAACCTTTTGAAATTTCCCCTATTTCATCCAAAAAGATAGTGCCATTTTGTGCAAGCTCAAACTTGCCGGGCTTGGACGATGCAGCCCCGCTAAAAGCCCCTTTTTCATATCCGAACAGTTCACTCTCTATCAAATCTCTCGGTATAGCAGCACAATTAATTGGGACAAACGGCCCCTTTCTGCCGCTATAATCATGAATCATATTAGCTATAAACTCTTTACCGGTACCACTTTCCCCCAGTATCAGAACAGGTGTCTTGGTAGGGGATACATTTGCTACAATTTTCAGCACTTCCCTTATATCTTTGGAAATTCCTATAAATCCTTTTGAATTAATATTTTCAACATCTATATACTCATTTCCGCATATCTTAAATCTTTTATTTTGCTTATATTTTTCAATATATTCTATCAAATCTTCAATATTTACAGGCTTTGTTAAAAAATCTTTTGCTCCAAGCCTGATAGATTCCAAAACTGTATCACTTGTGCCAAATGCTGTTATCATAACTACAGGGATATCAGGGAAATCTTTCTTGATTCTTTCCAATAAATGTAGACCATTTGAGTCACCAAGCCGTATGTCTAAGAATATAAGGGATATATCTGGTGTATTGTGCAATATTTCATATGCCAATCTTGGGGTATCTGCTGTCTCAACTAAATACCTGTCTGCCAAAGACCTTTTTATACTATACCCTAAAGCCTCATCATCATCTATCAATAAAATTTTATCCATACTACTCCTTTGTAAGCCTGATTATAAAAGTAGTCCCATATTCATTAGAAGAAACATTTATCTGCCCATTTAGGGCATTTATTATGGACTCAATATAAAAGAGTCCAAGCCCTGTCCCTGTCTTCTTTGTAGTATAAAACGGTAAAAATATTTTATCAATATTCTCTTCATCTATCCCAAATCCATTATCACGAAAACCGACTAAGACATAGCTGTCTTGGTCTTCAAAAACAATCTCTACCCTTGTAGCCGCAGCTTCAAAGCTATTATTTATAAGATTGATAAGTATTTCTATTACCTTTTCCCCATCAGTAAATATAGTGTCACTTTTTATATTGTTAATAAATATTAACTCAAGTTTATCAGAGTAGTTGATGTAAATATAGTCTTCCAAAACCTTTTGTATTTCACTTACTTTAACATCACTCTTTTTAATGCTTATAGGCTTTGCAATTTCTAAAAATTCATTAACGATTTTCACAATCTTATTTGTTTCACGAATAAGATATTCGGTATCTTTTGAATATCTTTCATCCAATTCTTTGGCAAGAGTCTGAGCAAGTAGTAGCACTGTCATAGCAGGATTTTTCAACTCATGGGCAAGCCCTGATGACATCATACCTATTGAAGCCATCTTTGAATTAGCCATAATCTTCTTTTCCTGCTCCATATTTTTATTAATTGCCTCTGCAAGCCTTCTTGAAATATCTGTCAGATTTTTTGCAATATCACGAATCTCTTTTGAAGAGTACCAGGGTAATTTGATATCTTCAGTCAGATTAGATAAATCCATCTTTTGAACATACTCATTTAACACTTGCATAGGAGTTATAAGTAAATTTGTAAAAAATATTACTACAATAAGCAGAAAAATAAATGTAAGTATTTCTGTAACACCAATCTTTAAACTATCATTTATTGCCACATCGATAATATAACTAGGATTTATCTCATAAATAATATATCCCACGACACCATGATTGTCCCCAATTGTTATAGGAAATTTTATCAAATTAGCCTTATTATCTTTCTCAGAATATTGCTTTGCTGCAAGAGCGTCTGTAATATAATTCATATCTTTATCAAATAGATAAACATTTTTTAAGTAATCAGATGATTTTTGAATAGACTCCACAATTGTAAACATTGTGTAGATATCTTTATAAATAATTGCTTCGCCAAGCTTTATATTTAATATGGATACGTTTTGCTTTATGGAATTATTTACCGTTTCGGTTAAAAACCTTTTGCTGTAACTATAAGATAGCGTTATTGTAACTAATAAAGTAAAAAAAGACGCAAAGATGGTAAGAAGAATTACCCTCGTTCTAAAGCTATTTGGTATTAATAATTTTATAATTTTCGACTTCACGGCTAATCTTTATCACATCTGAATAATCGTAACCAAGGCCATCTTCAAATCTGTCAATATTTAACTGCCTTAAAATCTTTCTTCCCTTTTCATCTTTGTCCATATTAATCAAAATACTTTTTATCCTATTTAATAATCTTACATTTATTTTTTTTGAAGCAATAATAGGAGGGATAGGAAAATCAGGGGATTTAAATATCACTTTTGTATTATTAATAACTTCAGGAGAGACTATTTTTTCATGTTCATAAATAAGACTATCCACCGGTGCAATATCCACCACACCTTTACTTACCAAATATATTGATTTATCGTGATTACCTGTAAAATAAATGTTTGAAAAATAATTTTCCACATCGATGTTATTGTTATTAAAAAAGTACAAAGGATAAATAGTACCGCTAAATGAGAGCTTGTCTGTAAAGGCAATTGTTTTACCCTTTAATGATGTTAAGTCTTTATAATCAAAATCCTTTTTAACAATAAAATAGGACTGATATTTTGACTTACCGTTTACCACAGGAATTGCCAAAAGCACGTATGAATCATCCTTCAAAAATGCAATTGCACCCGAGCACACACTTGCGATGTCAACCTCCGCATTCTCAATCAACTCATTCATTTCTGAATAATTTTTTTTGCTTACAAGCTCAACATTTTGCCCAAGTTTTTTTGAAATATACTCGTTAAGTCTCTCATACAAATAAACGGTATTTCCTGCAGAAATAACTGAGGAAACACCAAACTTTATGGTTTCAGCAAATGAAAATGTAACTATAAACAAACTAAATATTAGTATGTAGCTAAATTTCTTCATACCTGCTCAAAGTAAATTCTCTTTTTTCCTGCAAGGAGACATCAATAAGTGCCCTCTTCAAAATTTCTTTACCGAAGTCATCTTCTGCTTCCATACTAAACATACGGGATTTAATGTCAAAGTCTATATTTTTGACACCCTGCAACCCGGCAAGATGCTGCACTATGGCATCGGGACACCCCATTCATAAAAATCCACCCTTTATCCCCATACCATCTACTTCAAACAGCATTTTTTTCATTTTATTCTCTCAACAAAAAGCTTTAACATTTCTCCAACTGTTTTATAGAACTCAGTTTCAGCTTTTTCGATTATATCTTGAGCTAATTTATCTGCAAATGGCGTAAAGTAATTGTTTACAAATGTATCAAGCAGCTCTTTATTCTCCTGAACATCTCCCTCAGTTTGAATTTTTACAAGCATAAAATGGATGAACTCAAGCTCAATAGCAATATGGTCAGGAACTGTTTTCTGATCTTCATATACCTCTACTCCAGCTTTTAGATATATTTTTTCAACCTCTTTTGTTGTAACCCCATTTATCAATCGTTCACTTTCCAAATATACAGAACCATAGGGATATGCCAACTTTTTGAATGGTCCAAAAAACAAAGCTGCATGATCAACTCTCAAATTTTCAAATGTTTCATCATAAAACGAATTGCGTAACCTCTTAAAAAGTCCGTTAAATTCAGGGCAATATGTTTTTACAATATTTTCATATTCATTAAAAAATTCTTCATTGCCATCAACAAAGACTTCTGACGGCTCATAAAATAAAACAGACAATAAATGTGACGCTTCCGTCAGGCAATCAATATCTTTCATTATCTCTCCTTAATATCAAAATTTCTCCGGCTGCAAGCCGCCGGAGAAATAATATAGAACTTTTTTATTAAATTTTAAAGTTGTTTATGTAATAAACATTAGGTTCAGTACCTGCTTCCTCTTTAAGCCTGTAAGCCTTATGTTTCTTAAGTAGCTTTGATACTTCGCTATTGCTGTCCTGCAAGTCTCCAAATACTCTTGCTCCAGATGGACATGATACCACACAGTAAGGTAATTCACCATTTTGAGTTCTATGATCGCAGAATATACATTTTTCAACAATTCCAGGTTTTCTTACAGCTTCGTAATCAGGGTGTTTGTAATCGGTTTTGTATGGTGGAGTTGCAGTTCTTTTGGCAATTTCTGCACCACTGGCTGCACCAGCGACAACCTTTGTAGTATCAGAGTAGTTTGCAAAAACTTTTTCCCCTTCTACATTGAAACTAATTACACTATATTGAGCATCTTTTTCCTCGTCAAGATCCCAAACACTATAAGGACAAGCATCCTGACAAGAGCGACAACCTATACAACGTTCGTCATTATGCATTGTTACATTATTTTTTGTTTTGAACATTGCTTTCGGAGTCACAGGGCAAGCCTCAACACAGGCTGCCTTTGAACAGTGATTACACAACACGGGATATGGAGTATATTTTACATTTGGAAAGCTTCCCTCCATTTTGATATAAAAGTCAGCCCAGTTATAGCTTTGACCATTTTTTCTTTCCTGTGTATTATTTTCTGTCTTACAGGCAATTGCACATGCCCCACAGCCAACACATTTTTTTAAATCTATCACCATTGCATATTTAGGCATATTTTACCCCCTTATACTTTCTCAATTTTTACGCCAACAAAACCACCATTTCTTGCGGTAGAGCCAGAAATACGGTCATATTCCGCTGGCATTAATTCGTTATTGTTAAATCCTTTTGTAGGAGCAACACCGAATTTACCTGTAGCAACCCTTCCATAAGCCCAGTGACCCTGACCATACATTTTTGCAACGGTTCCTGGTCTGATTCCCGGGTAAAGGTTTGCTTTTGTTATAAAGCTTCCTAACACTGAAGTTACCTTTATAGTATCTCCATCTTTTATACCTAATTTCTTAGCATCTTCAGGATTGATTCTCAAAGCATCATCCCAAGGAACATCTTTCATATCACACTTTCTAAACTCCTGATACCATGGAGTATTTTGAGAGCGCCCCTCTCTGTTAAGTCTTGATTTATACTCAAAGAAGGTAAATGGATATTCTTCCTTGCTACCATACCTCAAAGGTCTTTCATAATGAGGTACAAATGCAAGTTCCCCTCGAGCTTCATATTTGGTAACTTCCATCACTTTGTCTACATCTACATTATGTTTATTTGCATGCTCTGTTAAAGCCTTCTCAAGAGTCTTGCTGTAAAACTCAAACTTATGTGTCTCAGTTTTAAATTTGTCCCAATGACTCTTATATTTATAAGGCCCTGTATTCCATACACCTTTTTCAGTAAAATCTTTCCAGCCATTTATCTTATCCCCATAAGGTTCCTTTTTTCCGTCCCACAATGGAGCTGTGTAATATTTTACTGCATAAAGGGCAAATTCTTTCTCATTAGTTGGAGATTTTCCTGTCTCTGGATCTTTAAACTCATTATTGTAGTAGTTTAAAAGATTTGGAAATCCTCTCTCAGCAAACTTCTTGGCCAACAAATATGGAATCTCAGTCTCATCAATCTTAACATCAAAAATTGGCTCTACCACTGGCTGAACAAGACAAACTTGGGCATTTGCATTACCAATTGACTTCAAATATCCCCATTTTTCAAATGTAGTAATTGCACAAGGCAGCACTATATCAGCAAACATTGTCATTTCTGAAGCATGCGTAGTCAAATGAACAAAGAACAGTTCAGGACTGGAAAATGCCTTTTCCCATCTTTGCCCTTCTGTCCCAGAAAAAGCAAAATTGTTCATATATCCTATACACATTTTAATTTCATAAGGGTCTTTATTTAACATTGCTGTAGCAACATTATTTGTAACAACCCCGCCACCTGGCTTACCTTTATTTAATGCAGGAAACTCAAGATAACCTCTCTGGTCAATTTTCTTGAATTTCTTTTTAGCTATTTCATCCTTATATTTATCAACTTTAGGCATTTTATTTACTACTTGCTTCATCTTTTGCAGTACGCCACCTTCAACATCAGCTGACCCTAAAAGGCCATTTAAAGCATGAACTGCCATAGCAGAATATGTACCTCTAATCTGCATAGCAGCACCAGGCCCCATCCACACACATACCTTTGGAGCTTTTGCTGCAATCTCTCTTGCAGTTTTATAGATTTGTGAAGCAGGGATACCACATTCTTTTTCAGCCCACTCAGGTGTCTTATCTTTAAGCTCAATATTCCACCATTTTACAAGACCGTAAGTATGCTTTTCTTCAAAGGTGGACTCATCAACTGTCTGGTTTTTTACAAATCTGTTTTTACCATCTTTGAAATCTCCAACAAACTCTTTACTCCATAATCCTTCAGTCAATAACACATGAGCCAGTGCCACGGCAAGAGCTCCGTCAGTTCCGGGAAGAATTGGCAGCCAATTATGTGCCTTTGCTGCAGCAGGTCCCATTTTAGGATCAACAACTGTCACAATTCCTCTGTCAAGAACTTCATGAAAACGCTTAATCATTAATGCAACTTGTCTGTTTGAAACCAAAGGATCTAATCCCCAAACTAGAAGATACTCTGTATTTTTTGTATCATAATCTCTATAGTCCCAGTAACCTTGAGTAAAAAATGCACCTGCTTTTTCTGCTTCAGCACAAAGGGCACTGTGAGAAATATTATTAGGAGAGCCATAGATTTTGGTCATAGCATCATAAATTATATCTCTCATGTAGGTATATCTTCCTCTATTGAGCATGTATTTATGAGCTTCACCATTTTTTCTAAGCTCCATCATTTTGTCCGCAATCATATTTAAAGCTTCGTCCCATGATATAGGTACAAATTTAGGGTCAACACCTCTACCTTTTTTAGGATTAGTTCTTTTCATCGGTGTTACAACCCTGTCAGGGTCATAAAGCTGCTGTAAACCAATATGTGCTCTTGGGCAGCAAGTTCCCAGATTGCTTTTACTGTGAGGATTACCTCTGACTTTTACAGCCCTTCCATCCTGAACAAATACTTGAATTGGATCCCAAGTAGTACACCCCTGGCATGTTGTAGATACCCATTTACCTGGCTTTTCTCCGACATCACCCATTTTTTTAGCTTCAGCCGGTTTAAGTGCATTAGTTTTTGCACCACATCCAACAGCCAAAACGGCACCCGCAGCTGCCGTCGCCTTAATAAAATCTCTTCTTTTGATATGCATACATATTCCTCCTTACAAAGAGTAGTCATCACGAGTTAAGCAATTAGTATGCCATTTTTTCTATATTATTTATTTCTTGTAGGTACTGATATTAGCTTTAATATGATAAATAAAAACTTTTACCTCCGTAAAGAAACTTTACAATATAAGTAAAATATTTTTACATTTCGTAAGGGATTGCTGAATCTGATTAATAATTCACCTTTTTTTCTTGTGAGAATTTCATTGAAGTTATAGTATTTAGGTAATCATAGATTAGTGGTGGAAAAAATGAATCATCCAAAGATTATACAAGGCGGTATGGGGGTTGGAGTCTCTAACTGGAAATTGGCAAAATCCGTTTCCATATCAGGTGGGCTCGGTGTTGTTTCATCTACCGTGCTTGATAACTTAATGGTTAGAAGATTAAATGAAAAAGATGAAGACACCAAAAGAGCGCTCCTTAATTTTCCAATAAAAGATATTGCCGATAAAATTTTAAACAAATATTATGGTAAAAAAAATAGTGCAGGTGGTTATTCTCAAGTACCTTTCTTTTCTATTAATATAGATCAAGAACTTATTGAGCTTACTGTGGCAGCAAATTTTGTTGAGATTTATCTTGCTAAAGAGGGGCACAACAACCCTGTAGGCATCAATTTACTTGAAAAAGTGCAAATGCCTACTCTCTACTCACTTTACGGGGCAATGCTTGCAGGCGTTGATTATGTGATTATGGGTGCAGGTATTCCAAGGGAGATTCCTGGTATTCTTGATAGGTTTGCAAACGGGCTTGATGCAGAATTAAGCCTATATGTTACCGGTGCTGAAAGTAACAATTCTTATAAAATGTATTTTAGCCCTGAAAAGTTTATGGGCAAGCAATTAAACCTAAAACGCCCTTACTTTTTTCCTATTGTATCGTCGAATACACTTGCAACAACACTCATAAAAAAATCGAATGGCAAAATTGACGGGCTTATAATTGAAAATTATTCTGCCGGAGGGCATAATGCTCCCCCAAGAGTAAAAGGGGTGTTTCACAATAATGGCTCCCCGGTTTATGGTGACAAAGACATTGTAAATCTTAATAAAATCAAGGAATTAGACATACCTTTTTTTCTCGCGGGCAGTTTTGTTACTCCTGAGATTATTAGTAAAACGATAGATGAAGCTGGCGCATCTGGAATACAGGTAGGGACTATATTTGCACTTACCAGTGAATCAGGTTTTGATGAAAGTATTAAACTGGAAATAGTAAATAAAATAAAAAACAATACGATTAATATTTTCACAGACCCTCTTGCTTCACCAACTGGTTTCCCTTTTAAAGTTGCTAGCATCAAAGGGACGTTATCCGAACAGGATATCTACGACAATAGGCCGAGAGTCTGCAACTTAAGATATCTGGCAGAGCTTTACAAGGATGAAAATGGAAATATAGGTTACAGATGCCCTGCTGAACCGATAAATGAATATTTAAAGAAAGGCGGAAAAATTGAAGAAACTGTTGGACGAAAATGTCTTTGCAATGCTCTCCTTGCAAATATCGGATATGGAAATACCTATAAAAATGGCTATCAAGAGCCATATCTTATAACATTGGGGGATAGTGTAAGTTTAATCTCTCACTTCTTACCAGATGAAGGATTGCCCTCAGCCAAAAATGTTACAATACAATTAAAAAGCTATATTGAAAATTAACCTTACAATAAGTCATTTAGGGGTCTACATTTTATTTAGACCCCTTTAATTGTTTAATACTCAAAACAGTCTGGACAAATCTTTTTACCGTCAGTAACTCTGACACTACCCAAAAAAAGGGGTTAACCCCTATACTGATTTAAAATCTCTTTTACCTGCTCAATGTTTGGCAAAGGTTTCCCTTCGTGCACAACAACATCATCTACCACAAGGCCTGGAGTAAACATAACATATTTAGTTATCTCAGACATCTCTTTAACGTACTCAACAGAAGCATCTTCCAGACCTAATTGTTCAACGGCTGCTAATGTTGTGTTGTATAAAATTTCACAATTTCTGCAGCCTGTTCCTAAAACTTTTATTCTCATTCTACACCTCTCGTTTTTATTTTTGTGGAATCATAAAAATATATCTAAAAAAATAAGTTAAATTTAAAAAAACATTAACCACAAAGTATACCCTTTTCTACACACTCATCAACTTCCAACTGCAAAGTAACATGATTTATACCATATTCTAACAATTTTTCCTCAACCTTTTTTCGTATTTTTCCCGCATCGCTAAGCATCATGTCCTCAAGCTCGGCATGCGCTTCAAAAAATATATCTTTTTCTCCCACAGACCAGATATGAATGTGATGCACATTTTTAAGTCCATCTATCTGCTCGACAATATTCTTAATCTCTTCAATTGATATATCCACGGGTGTACCTTCCAATAAAATATGTACAGATTTTTTCAATATTTTAAAACTTTCAATTAGTACATACACACCGATTATTATTGTCAGTACCGGGTCAATCCAGTAAATTTTAAAGAAAATTATACCAAGTGCGCCCAGTATAACCGCCACAGAAGATATAGCATCCGAAAGCATATGCAAATAAGCAGATTTAATATTCATATTTTCATGACTTCCAGCCTCAAGAAAATATATACTGAGTAAATTACCTACAAGACCGATTATGGCAATAGTAAGCATTGTAGAGCCCAAAATAGGTTCCGGATAATAAAATTTCTTAAAAGCTTCGAAAAAAAGGAATACAGATATACCCACAAGTACGGCTGAATTTAAAAGGGCAGCCAAAATTTCAGCCCTTTTAAGTCCAAATGTATGTTTTAAAGAATTTTCTTTCTGGCCCAATTTTAGAGCAATATAACTAATAATTACCGCAATTGCATCACTAAAATTATGTAATGCATCGGATATTAATGATAAACTTCCGGAAATTATCCCACCAATAATCTCTGCAAAAGTAATACCAAAATTTAGCAAAATAACCCAAAAAAGCTTTTGAGCAGATACTTCACTTACATCAATATGGTGGTGATTGTGATCATGATCATGGCTGTGGTGATGCCCTTCACACGAATGCTCATTATCATGATCATGCCCATCATGAAATTTTTCATTATCATTCATCATAACACTACCCTGCAAAATTACCATAAATTATTCCGGCAATAGTTGACATAATAACTACCAAAATAACATACACAATAGTTTTCTTAGTGCCAATGACACTTCTTATTACAAGCATATTAGGAAGGCTCAATGCAGGGCCGGACAATAACAATGCCAATGCAGGACCTTTCCCCATTCCTGCACCCATAAGGCCTTGCAAGATTGGAATCTCGGTCAATGTGGCAAAATACATAAAAGCACCTACAATTGATGAGAAAAAGTTTGCAAAAACAGAATTTCCACCTACCAACGCTTCCACATATCTTGCAGGAATTATCCCTTCATGCCCCGGCCTTCCAAGTAAAAATCCTGCGACAAGCACACCTATGAAAAGAAGTGGTATGATTTGCTTAGAATAACTCCATGTCTCATCAAACCAAGATATTCTCCCGTCTTTATCCAATGAAACAAATGAAAATATAACCACCAATGCCAAAGAGATTGCTGTCAAATACCATTTAAGATGATAAATTGTGGCAAACAGTGTCCCTTCTTCTATCGGCTTTGCCCAAGTAGCAAAAATTAATACACCAATCATAGAGATAAAAAATATAATTGTTTTGGCAGGCGAGCCACTTTGGCTTTTAATATTGGTTTTTGGGATATTTACCTGCCTGTCTTTTTCCTCTTTTCTGAATATTAAAGCCATCAATAGACCTATTACGATAGAAAAAGATACAGCTCCGATAGCTCTTGCCAAACCCATCTGATAACCTAACACTCTTGCAGTTAAGACTATCGCTAAGATATTAATAGCAGGGCCGGAATACACAAAAGCTATTGCAGGACCAAGCCCTGCGCCTCTGGAATATATCCCCGTGAACAAAGGTAAAATAGTGCATGAGCATACAGCCAAAATTGCCCCTGACACTGAAGCAATTCCGTATGACACCACTTTTTTTGCCCCGGCACCAAAATATTTTATTACTGATGCCTGCGAAACTTTCACACTCATAGCCCCTGCGATAAATAAAGCAGGGATAAGGCATGTCAACGTATGCTCTCTAATATATTCCTGAAGCATGAAAAATCCTTCAAGTATTGCACCTGAAACCTTTGGTGTATCAAAATCAACTATAAATACGTAAAGAAAAATACCAAGTAATGTAAGAAATTTATTCCTTTCCTTCATACTAAACCACTTTCATTTTTCTGACAAAAATACTCAAGATTTGGAAAATGTCAAGATATTTTTATATATATAGAAATATAATTTAAAAAGGCCTGATTTTAGAATAAGAAGTAATTTATTCTATTCATGACTGTATATTTCTACCCCTTTTTTAAATACTTTTTCCACCCTATTTACGCCGAAATTGTAAACAAGATACTTATAGTCAGGTGCATTAAAAATCAGAAAATCCGCTTGTTTGCCAATATGTATCGAGCCTGTTTTGTCCGACAAACCAAGAGAGTACGCACCATTTATTGTGACAGCGTTTATCGCCTCTTCCATTGTCATCTTCATCTTCAAACAAGCAATTGCCATCACTAAACATATATTGTGAGTGTAAGAGCTACCCGGATTTAAATCAGTAGAGAGTGCAACTATCCCACCTTTTTCCAATATCTTTCTTGCAGGGGCATACTCATCTGACATAAGAAAAAACGTAGTAGCAGGAAGAAGATTAAATACCACCCCTTTATCAATCAGCCTTAGAATGTTTTCATCGCTAATTTTTACCAGATGTTCTCCGCTGACGGCATCAAATTCAGCACACAAAATTGAACCGCCGAGAGGATAAATTTCATCAGCATGAATCCTTATCTTAAACCCCATTTTACTTGCAGCAGTTAGGATTTTTCTTGAGTCATCAATCTCAAACACATCTTTTTCACAAAAAATATCCACATATTCCGCCAAGTCATTACGTTTGACTTCTGGCAGCATTTCATTGATCACTTTGTCAATATATGCATCCTTTTTATCTTTATATTCCAAAGGTATTTCATGTGCACCCATAAAAGTAGCTTTTATATCTACTAAATATTCAGATTTCAGTTTGTTTATAACTTTAAGCTGTTTTATCTCCGTTTCCAAATCAAGCCCATATCCGCTTTTCATCTCTACTGAGCCGACACCATGCTTTATCAGCAGCTCTAAGTCTTTCTTTGCCGCGTTATACAAATCATCAAAGGTCGCATCTCTTACTGCAGCAACGGTTGAATTAATCCCTCCGCCACCTTTTGCAATTTCCATATACGATTTTCCCAAAATTCTTTCATTGAATTCTCTCTCTCTCGAGCCAACAAAAGGGATATGAGTGTGAGGATCTGCAAATGCAGGCAATACTACCTTGCCACATGCATCTATCTCATTATCCCCTTTTACATCTTTTTCAGTTATATCAACAAATATGCCATCCTCTATTATCAAATTCACATCTTCATGTATCTTGAGCTTTTTAACTTCATCTTTAACGGCAAATTTTGGATTTACCGGAGTGACAAGCTGCCCTATATTTTTAACAACAGTTCTCATTTGTAACCCCAATTACTTATAAATTCCGCTACTTTAAAAACTATGCCCGCAGCAAGCCTTGACGTTTGATTGTCAAAATCAAATGCAGGATTTACTTCTGCTATGTCAAACGCTGTAACTTTACCTGACCAGAAAATTTCTTTTGCATAAAATTCAAAATCATCAGGACAAATGCCAAAAGGATTGGGTGCGCTCACTCCGCAGGCATAAGCTTGAGAAAAAACATCCATACATACTGTCACATAAAGTCTGTCCGATTTATCTACGAAAGACTGAAAAGTTGAATCCATTATCCTCATCTTCACATGACTTGCCTCTAAAAATTTGCCGCCAAATTCCATATTTCTTTTAAATAGCTCCTTTGTATTGGAATAATTTTGAACACCTAAGCAAAAATATCTATAATCACTGCCGGTTTCAGCTGCAATTTGAGCAAACATTGTACCCGAGGAAACAGTGTCTTCAAATGGGCGATTGTCAAAATGTGCATCAAAATTAATTATTGCAGGGGAGTGCTCTTTAATCCCCTTGTAAGTGCCATAAGCAACCTCATGTCCACCCCCCAAAACAACAGGGAATCCACCAAAATCTTTAATTTTTTTTACAAGACTACCAAGTAATGCTTGCCCTTTCTCCAAATCTTCATCCACAACTATATCCCCGGCATCACAAATCTTTAATTTATCAAAATGCCATGGCAGAGACGAAAGCATATTTCTTATTGTTTTCGGAGCATCTTTTGCACCTATTCTCCCTTTATTCCTTTTAACACCTTCATCACAACAAAATCCGATTATAACTACCGTATTTTTCAAATCAAAATCAGCTTCCATTAAGTCAATGTTACTAATCACCTGATGCCATCTAAAAGCAAGCCTATTGTCGGCAGAGTCCACTCTACCTTTCCATTCAAATAAGTTATTGATATACTTAGCCACAGCTTACCCCAAAATCCCAAATCTGTTACCTACTTCTATCGCTTTTTCATAACCCGCATCTGCGTGTCTAAAGATTCCCATAGCAGGGTCATTAAAAAGGACGCGCCTAATGCAGCGCTCAGCTCTCTCTGTACCATCAGCCAAAATAACCATCCCTGCATGCTGAGAGTAACCTATACCGACGCCTCCGCCGTGGTGAAAAGATACCCATGTGGCTCCGCCGGCTGTATTTGACATTAAATTTAAAAGCGGCCAGTCAGAAATGGCATCACTTCCGTCCTTCATCCCTTCAGTTTCTCTATTAGGAGAGGCTACAGAGCCACAATCAAGATGGTCTCTACCAATAACAATCGGCGCTTTTACCTTGCCGGTCTTTACAAGCTTATTAAATATTAGCCCGGCTTTCTCCCTTTCACCTAAGCCAAGCCAGCAAATTCTACTGGGCAGACCTTGAAAAGTAATCTTTTTCTGTGCCTCTTCAAGCCAGTGAATCATGTGTTTATTTTCGGGAAAAGCTTCAATTAAAGCCCTGTCAGTCACATAAATATCTTCCGGGTCGCCGGATAATGCAGCCCACCTGAAAGGTCCTTTACCTTCACAAAAAAGTGGTCTTACAAACTCAGGGACAAAGCCGTTAAATTCAAACGCATTTTGCACTCCTCCCTCTTTAGCAAATTCTCTTATATTATTACCATAATCGAAAACTATACTCCCTCTCTTTTTCATTTTAAGCATAGCAGTTACGTGACGGGCAATAGTCCTAATGGATAATTCCCTATATTTCTTCGGGTCATTTTTTCTAAGCTCAAACGCCTCTTTTAGACTCATACCTGATGGGACATACCCATTTACTGGGTCATGGGCAGATGTCTGATCAGTTACTATTTCAGGGATTATCCCATCCTCTAGCAGTTTTTCCAATACATCAGCGGCATTTCCCACAAGTCCTACGGAGATGGATTTTTTCTGTGTTTTAGCATCTAATACAAGTTTGACTGCTTCCTCATAGGACTCGGTCATCACGTCCAAATACTTTGTATCAAGTCTTTTTTTAATTCTTTCAGGGTCAACATCTATCCCCAAAAATGTTGCACCTGCCAAAGTAGCAGCCAAAGGCTGAGCGCCACCCATTCCACCTAATCCCCCTGTAACAAGAAGCTTACCTCTCAAATCACCATTAAAATATTTATTCCCACATTCTACAAAAGTTTCATAAGTCCCTTGTAAAATTCCTTGAGAACCTATGTAAATCCAGCTTCCAGCGGTCATCTGACCATACATAATCAGCCCTCTTTCTTTAAGTTGATTAAAATATTCCCAATCAGCCCACTTCGGGACTAAATTGCTGTTGGCAATAAGTACTCTTGGTGCTTCTTCGTGAGTCCTCACCACGCCAACAGGCTTACCCGACTGGACTAACAAACTGTGTTCATTATCAAGCTCCAGCAAGATGTTTATGATATTTTTTAAAGCTTCCGGGTTTCTTGCCGCCTGTCCAGTCCCGCCATAAACTATGAGATTTGCAGGGTCTTCCGCCACTTCTCTATCAAGATTATTCAAAAGCATGCGTAAAGGTGCTTCCGTTTGCCATGATTTTGCATTAAGCTTATCACCTGTAGGAGCTTTGTACTCCGGATGATTTGCATATCTCTTAATAAATTCCAAATAACTCATCAAATCCCCCTTTTAAATCTATATTCTTCGTTTTTGCTATCTCTTCCGTTACACTCACCATCAATCCTTGCCTGATTATATCTGCCGCTTTTTTCAGGTCTTCAGCAAATATTCTGTCCTCATCGGCGTGATCAATTATTTTTCTCACAACTTCGTGACACTCTTCCAAAAATATGCTCGATTTTAAAGGTCTTCTAAAATCAAAGGCCTGGGCAGCACACAGAAGTTCAACTGCCAAAATATTCTCCAAGTTATCAAGCACTTTATCAAGCTTCCTTCCACTTATTGAACCCATACTCACATGGTCTTCCTGTCCAAGTGATGTTGGCACACTGTCAGCACTGGCAGGGAAGCATAGTGTTTTATTCTCAGTCACAAGGGCTGCAGATGTATACTGTGGAATCATAAAACCGGAATTTATCCCAGTATCTTTCATTAATAGTTTTGGTAACCCCACTTTCCCTTCAAGAAGCAAATATATCCTTCTATCTGAAATATTGCCGATTTCACTCATAGCAAAACAAGCATAATCCATTGGAAGTGCTATAGGCTGACCGTGAAAATTACCTCCACTAATTATATCATCCTCTCCGAAAATAATAGGATTATCCGTTACAGAGTTTATTTCAGTCAAAACGATATCTTTCATATGCAGATAGGCATTTCGTGAAGCACCATGAACCTGCGGGATGCATCTTAGTGAATATGGATCTTGCACCCTATCGCAATATTCATGCGCTTTCAATATCTCTGAGCCTTCAAGCAGCTTTCTAAATCTGTGCGCTACATAAAGACAACCTACATAGGCTCTTAATTTATGTAGCCTTTCTTCAAAAGGTTTGACAGAGCCCATAAGTGCCTCCAAGGACATCGCTCCTATTATATCAGCATTATCAAGAAGATTATTCATTCTAAGCAGGGACTTTACACCAAAAGCCGCCATAAATTGTGTCCCGTTGATTAATGCCAACCCTTCTTTAGGCCCCAATTCAACAGGGTTTAAGCCGAACTTGCTATACACTTCAAAAGTATCACAAACTTTACCATTATATTTTACCTGCCCCTGACCTATCAAAGGCAAAAATAGATGAGCAAGCGGAGCTAAATCACCAGAAGCTCCTACCGAGCCTTGACATGGCACAACAGGGAAAACATCATTTTCCACAAACCACAACATCCTTTTTATAGTATCAATATTCACACCTGAGTATCCAAAAGATAAAGAATGAGCTTTTAGAATAAGCATAATCTTAACAATATCATCTGGCAAATTATCACCCACTCCCGCACTATGGCTTTTTAAAATATTGTATTGGAGTTTAACCGTTTCAGATGTTGAAATCTTAGTAGAACATAGGGGGCCAAAGCCTGTATTAACACCATATACAGGGTTTTCTCTTGCAGCTGCCGTCTGTGTAGCACGATATGATTTTTCAATCTTCTCTTTAACTTCCTCTGAAATCTCCAACACAACGTCTTTATTTAGTATCTTATTGATAATAAAAAGGGTGAGTTTGTCTTTACCTAAATAAAACTTTTTCATTTTGCCTCCAAATTAACCGATTTTCTTACAATTGAGCCATGCTGATTAAACTTAAACTTAGTGCCTATTTTGTACCTGTCTCCAGGCGAAATAAATCTTGCATATGTAACTATTGTATCATCAAACCATGTTCGACGTGTAAGACACAGACAAGGGGTATTTAAAGATATACCTAAAAGCTGGCTAACATCTTTATCCGGCAATACTGCCTGCACTATGTGCTCTGCCTCACTTAGCGGTATAGTTTTCATAAGATATTCGTGGGGAGTTTCAATAAAAAAATCACATTTTATAAAATCAGGTACCAGTTTTTTATTAACATACCTTTCTTCAAACTGAAAAGGGACACCATCAGCCAAATGTACAAATATTCCGCGATATACCCTTTCCCCGGCTTTTAACCCCATTATTTTACTGATACTTGAGGCTGCTTTTATATCCTCTATCTCATAAACTTTAATTGAGTATTTTTTGCCAAGTTGGGTTATCTCCTCTTTGATATTTTTAATTTCCAAAATTTCTGAGACTCTGCTTTCACCTGCCACATAAGTCCCTTTCCCTTGAATTCTCACTAAGAAACCATCCGACACAAGCTCATTTATCGCTTTATTTGCAGTCATCCGACTGACTTTAAATTTTTTTGCGAGCTCATTTTCTGAAAATACTCTGTCTCCTGGTTTCAAGCTGGCAGATTGAATACTATCAACAATAAATTTTTTTATTTTAACATAACTTGGAATCATAAACACTCCTAACTTGTATATACTTGTATATACAAGTTAACAAAGAACGTCAATAAGCTTTTTTAAGTATTGATTGTATTACACAAATTTTCTTTTAAGATAAATTTTGAGGAATGCTGCTACCGGTAAAGAAAAAATCATCCCGCCAAGCCCCAAAAGATAGCCCCCCACCATCAAAGCAAATATCACAGCAGTAGGATGAAGTCCCAAAGATTCACCAACAAATTTAGGCGTAACAATATTACTTTCTATAAATTGAATCACGGTAAAACCTATTATGATATACAGAGGGTGAAAGAAATCACCAAATTGCAAATAAGACATTACAATTGAAGAAACAAAACCAAACAAAAACCCGAAATAAGGGATAAAGCTTAGTATCCCCGATATTACTCCTATCAAAAGTCCGCCATCTACCCCCACAATTACCAGCAAAGCTGAGTAACTTATCCCGAGAAAAGTGACTACAAACAGCTGACCTCTAAAATACCTGCTGATAATTTCATTAAACTCATAAAATGAATTCTCTATATTCAAGTTTCCAAAATTTTTGTTGGCGATTTTAAAAAATTTATCTTTTATCAAATCAAAATCTTTCAAAAAATAAAAAACCAATATAGGTATAATCATAAAATTAAAAAAAGACTGAACAAACGTATAAACCGAGGACGTAAAATTCTTTGTAAAGGAGAATAAAAACTTTGACAGTACATCAAACTTTCCTAAAACAAAATCTTTAAGCATATTTATATCAAATTCAGGGTTTATATTTTTAGCGTAGGTTTCAATCTTTGCGGAAAAAATCTGAAAATATTTCGGAAAATTATTAATTATTGTCAGAAGCTCAGAATACAAAATAGGCAATACAAATATAACAACCATAGCAAGAATTAATGAAAATATTAAAAACACAGCTACAATTGCAAAAGTACGCCCCATCCTCTTTTTTTCCAAATAATCAATTAACGGGTCAAATAAATAAGCAAGTAGTATTGATATGGCAAAAGTGGTTACTATATCTTTTAATTTATTGACAACAACAAATAACAAGAAAAGGAACACCAGCAAAAAAATCTGTTTTAGACTGACTTCAATTTTAACTGTCCGCATAGCAAAATAATTTTAGCATATTTAAAGTAAATAAACATCAAAAAAATATCTTTCAAAGTCAAAATAACTACACTGTCTCCCTTTTTATAGCTTCAATTATTTCATCAGGCTCAGCCCTAACTGTATAGTCAGCCTTACCAAAACTGTAACTAATTCTCATATCGCTGTTTATTACAAAAGTTGCAGGCACTGGTATTTCAGCATTTTCATTTCCATTATATGCACTTAAATTATGCCCAAGTTTTAAGTATAGAGCAACCAATTCATCAGGAAGTTTGAACACAAGATTATACTTCTTTGCAACTTTATTCCCTACATCAGATAATACCTGAAACTTTAATCCGTGTCTGTCAATGGTTTTGTCAGCAAAATCTGGCAACTCGGGGGATACGGCCACAAGGTCAGCATTTACAGAATTAAATTCATCAAGTCTGCTATTAAGATAATTAAGCTGCAGATTGCAATATGGACACCAGCCACCTCTATAGAAAGTCAAAATAACAAATCTGTTTTTTACAGCTTCTGACAATTTGAATTCTTTCCCCAAATGATTCTTCAGCGTGAAATCTATGGCTTTACTCCCAACTTTTGGCAATTTTTCCTCTATTTTGGATGCCACCAAATCATCAGTCGCTTTTTTCATTATTAATTTGATTTCATCTGGAATCTCTTTAAGCCTTTCTTGTTTAAAATTTGCCAACATGCTATTCAAATCCATATTTAACCTCAATCATTTGTATTTGTTATGTTGATAAAATATATGAGCAAATTTTAAAAAGTAAACATATAAATTTAGTAGGATAAAGATTAAAAAAACACGTTAAACAAGAATCAAACTTTTCTTCTAAATTTTTCGTTGATTTTATAAACTTCAGACAATATCAAAGCTACTGCCTTGTAAAGCTCTTCCGGTATCTCAGTATAAATTTCTATTTTGGAAAGTGCTTCTACAAGATTTGGGTCTTCTTTTATCTCAATTCCGTGCTCACGGGCACGCTTTAGTATCTCTTCAGCCACATACCCCTGACCTTTGGCAGTAACCACCGGAGCTTTATTTTTTTCAGGGTCATATTTTAGTGCCGTAGCTTTTTTTCTTGTAAATTTCATTAGGCAAACTTTTTATATTCTTTTAGAGATTTCAAATATATATCGGCAATTTTCTTTTCGAGTTTTCTTTCAATATGAGAAAACGACAAGGCGCCACCACCATGCATTGTGTATATGCCATTATTGATTAAAATTACCTTAAAAAGATTATCAAGTCGAGAAGACTCATTACTCAAAATATTACCAACTGAAAAATCGTTGAGGCTAAATCCTTTTTCAAAAAATGAGATAGAAAAAAGTGACCTGTAGCCCTTGACAAGGGCATTTATTTTAAGGTTTTTGACAATTTCCGATACCGCACCTATAAGATTTTCACCCGATTTATTCAGTTCATCATAATTAAGATATTTTAGCTGCTTTAGTGTTGTTACCCCTGCAACCATAGCAGGCACAGTTGCAGAAAATGTACCGCCACCGGTAATAACCTTTTTGGTTAATATCAACTCCATTATCTCTTTTTTACCACCGTAACACCCAATCGGAAAACCGCCACCAATGATTTTACCCATTGTAATCATATCGGGCGACACACCAAACACCTCAGAAATACTACCGTACCTGAATCTAAACCCTGTAATAGTCTCATCAAAAATCAAAACACTGCCATTTTCGTCGCAAAATTTTCTTAAGAATTTAAGATATTTTTCATCCGCAGCAATACCACCGCCAGCACCCAACACAGGCTCAATTATAATACATGCAACTTTCTGTTTTATTGCATTCAAAATTTTACTTGACTCATCAATGTTATTAAAGGGGATTGCAACAGTTTCATCACATCTGTTTTCAAATGGAGGCTTTACCTGATATGCAAGGTCAGAATTACCACCGTGCCAGCCACCTTTAATTTTAACAACGATACTCTTCTCAGTGTATGCCCTTGCAAGTCTTGTGGCGTACATTGTGGCCTCTGTCCCTGAAGTACAAAACCTTAGTTTTTCAACTTCAGGGATTGCTGATTTAACTGACTCTGCCAACTTTAACTGATATTCATTTATAATACCTGTATGCCATCCATTTTTTTCTGCCTGAATCACTTGCTTTAAAAGATTTTTATCACAATGACCAAGGATATTTGCATAGTGTCCCATCCATAAATCTATCAACCTGTTACCTTCAATAGAATATATATAAGGGCCTTTGGATTTCTTTATCACAAAAGGGAAAGGTTCAAAAAACCTTATATCGTGACAAACACCGCCGGGAAAAATATTCAAAAACTTTTCATTGAAAAGCTGCCCCGATTCAAAAAATTTTGCAGAATATTTTTTGTAAATTTTATTCATCTTTTTTCCCCGCCATATCGGCAAAATACAGCGCATTGACTGCTGCTCTGCCATTTTCAAGATTGCAAAATGAAACAAACACATTATTAGAAACGATACTAAGCTTTCTTATATCTTCATAAACTTTCTGAAGCTCTTCCTCTTTGTAAGAGTAGTTTAAAATCTTCTCTTCAGGAATCATCCAAAGATTGCTTCTACCATAAAGTCTAAAATAAGTATTACTGTTTGTTGTTACAGGATAATATGGCGCAAATCCTGTTGTTTTAGGCATGTCTACAACAACCAAGCCCAGAGAATGTGTCCTCATATCTTCCAAATATCTTTCTTTATACCAAGTCCTGCTTGGCAGCTCAAAAAATATAGGTAACTCATTAAAATCATCTTTCAGCTTAAGCATCAGTTCAAAATTTGCCTTTGAAGCAGAAAATTTTGTACTAAAATCACACAGATACGCTATCCCTATATCTTCTTTTAACAACGGGGCCACAGCATCTTTAAACTCTTTTAAATCATCTGCCGTATATTTCCCTTTCATAAATATCTTATTTATTCTGATGGATACTTTGGTATTCCCTTTCAACCTTTCAGCAATACTCATAGTAGTTTTTAAAATTGGCATCTTATAAAAAGTATAGGTAAGCTCTAAAAAGTTAAAATATTTACAGTACTCATTTAACATATCATAATTTGATACATTTTGGGGATAAAATGTCCCTTTCCAGTCATCATACTTGTATCCGCTTGTGCCAACATAAAGCGGCGTGTCCTGAATATATTGTGTTTTTCCCATATTACATCCTTATTTTTTTTGAATCATTTATTACTTTTGAGTGAAATAATCAACAGAAGTTTTAAACTATTGCATATCTTACCTCAATTTACCATAACAAAATCAATAACTATTCTTATCATCACTGAATTATAAAGGTAAATCTAAATCATATTCTTCAATAGGCTCTCTTAGCAAGCAACTTTCCAGCTGATTTTCATTTTTAAACCCTTGCAGTTTTTTTCTATATTCATTCAATATTGTTTCATTTTCTATTTCAATTTTTCTATTTTTACTTATTTCAAGATATTCTTCCTCAATATCAATCCCCAAAAATTTTCTATTTAATATATTCGCAGCAATTCCTGTTGTACTACTTCCAGTAAATGGATCTAAAATCCAAGCATCTTGTTTGGTTGAAGCAAGAATTATTCGTGTTAATACAGATAATGGTTTTTGTGTTGGGTGTTTGCCACAAGTTTTTTCCCACTTTGCAATAGCAGGTAATCTCCATACATCTGTCATTTGCTTTCCGTTATTTAATTCTTTCATTAATTCATAATTGAAATAATGCGGCACTTTTGCATTTTTTCTTGCCCAAATTATCTGCTCTGTTGAGTGAGTAAAATAACGACATGAAAAATTTGGAGGCGGATTTGTTTTTTGCCAAGTAATTACATTTAATATTTTAAAATCAAGCTCAGTTAAAATTTGCCCAATACTAAAAACATTATGAATAGTGCCACTTATCCAGATAGTAGCGTCCTCTTTCATTTTATCTCGAATAAGCTCTAGCCACCTTCGATTAAAATCATTAACGAATTTAAAACCCTTTGATTTATCCCATTCCCCTTTATTAACACTCGTTATTTTCCCGTTTTTTATAGTCAGCCCATCATTAGACAAAAAATAAGGTGGGTCGGCAAAAACCATATCAAATTTAAAGTCAAATTGCGGTAAAAGTTCAAACACATCACCGTGTAGTAAAATAAATGCTTTGTCTTTTGATTTGAAATATGGTTTAATCATTTAACAATATTACTTTTTTTAAAAAAGGAACCCTAGCATAAAAAGCTCGTGAAGTTGAACCATGACCGGCACCTTTTGTTCTAGGCTGGACAAATTTTCCCATTTTACCACTCAATGCATCAAACCCTTTATCTATAATCGTCTTTCTTACCAATTCATAGTCTTCTTTAATTTGTGCATATATTTCATCGTTTTCAATATTGAATGTATGTATTCCATATACCACAGAAGCCGGCTCATTAACACCCTCCCATATTCTGGATAGTATCAGTATTTTCTTCATTTTTGCCAGTAAATGACTTTCTTCAAATGGTGTATTCTTAACATTAAACGGATCAATCATGGTAATTGCCATAGTTTCTTTGATTGTTAAATTTCCGTTTTTAAGTTTTTTTAAAGATATTGTTTTTAACTCCCATGAGCCAAAGTTAGGAGATTGAGCTGAATTAATAGGTAAACCTAGGTAATGCTCTATAACATGGCCAGCCCAACCTTTATTTTTCTTCCCATTTTTAAATACGGTTACATCATAACTCTTAGCTAATTCTCTTAAATCCTTACCTTTAAGTTCCTGAAGTAGTAAATGTGCTTTTTCTCTGTCCATCCATAAGCTCCATTTCATTTAAAGAAAAATTTGTTATTAACAGTTCTGTCAATTCTCCTCTTTTATCCGGATTTGAGTTTATATTCCTTCTTGCAAACACCCTTTTTATATGAAATTCACTGTATAAGTCATCAAAAAAGTTGTCGTTCGGATTTTTTCCTTTTACATCGGAATTGCTTAAAATCCAACAATAACCTAAAGAATCTAATTTTTTACAAAAATTAGAGAGTCTTATTTGAGCCGCATCGTCAAACTCTTCTTTTGAATAAGAATTAAAACTGGAGGTTTTACTTAAAGGTTTGTATGGAGGGTCAAAATAAAATAAAGTTTCCTCCTCAGCATATTTCAATGTTTCTTCAAAATCTTCATTTAATATAATTACTTTTTGTAATGCTTTATTTACTGCTCTTAAATTTTCCTCATCGCAAATCATGGGCTTTTTGTAACTACCTATAGGAACGTTAAATTCATTTTTACGGTTTACACGATATAAACCATTAAAACATGTGCGGTTCAGAAAAATAAACAAAGCTGCCTGCATAGTTGGTTTTGAACCTCGCATATTAAATTCGTCCCTTTTTGAATAATAAAAATGTTTTTTTGCATCTAAATTGTCTTCAAGTAAGTGATATTCTTTTTCCAATTCTTTCAAGACTAAAATCAGTTCATTTATATCATTTTTTATTACATTGTAAGTACTTATCAAATCAGAATTAATATCATTTATAACTATTTTTTCCAATTCGGGATAATTTTCAATCATATAAAATAAAACTGCACCTCCACCAACAAAAGGCTCAATAAAAGTAAATTTTTTGTATTTAAAGCAGGCAGGTATTGTTTTACCAATTTCATCTAAAAGCTGAGATTTCCCGCCCGCCCATTTAACAAATGGTTTTGCCATTGCAACCTCTCGATTTTTTACCCCACAAATTTCTTTAGCACATAAGGTAATATTCCACCAGATTTATAGTACTCTACCTCTATTTCAGTATCAAGTCTTGAAAGGGCTTCAAATTCTATCTTTGCACCATCCTCTTTTTCGGCTATAACTTTTAAAATTTGCCCGGGCTTTAAATCACCAAGCCCTAAAATCGAAAATTTTTCATTTCCGCTTATTCCAAGACTTTCATAAGACTGACCTTCCCTAAACTGCAGCGGCAAGACACCCATTCCTACAAGATTGCTCTTATGAATCCTCTCAAAACTCTCTGCTATTACAGCCTTTACACCAAGAAGCACTGTCCCTTTTGCCGCCCAATCCCTTGATGAGCCACTCCCATATTCTTTTTTGCCAAGGACAATGAGGTTTCTTCCTTCCTTTAAATATTGCATAGCAATATCAAAAACATATCCTTCTTCTTTTTCAGGAAATTTAACGGTAAATCCACCCTCTTTTGGCGCAACCAATCTATTTTTTATTCTGACATTTGCAAATGTACCCCTCATCATAACCTCATGATTCCCCCTTCTTGAACCGTAAGAATTGAAATCCTCAACCTTTACTCCATGCTCAAGAAGATATCTCCCTGCAGGGTAATCTTTTGGAATAGAGCCTGCCGGGGAAATATGGTCAGTAGTTACACTGTCCCCCAAAACAAGAAGCGCATAAGCATCATTTATATCACCATTATCTTTTACTTTATCAAAATCATCCACAAAAGGTGGTTTTTTGATGTAAGTAGAATTTTCATCCCAGCTATATACTTTACTCTTTTCAGCATCAAGACTCTGCCAGAATTTATCGCCATCAAAAATTACGCTATACTCTTTTTTGTAAAATTCCGGGTCTATACTGTTCTGAACATATTCTGCTATCTCTTCCTGGCTTGGCCATATATCTTTTAGATATACCGGCTCACCGTTAGGGTTATATCCAAGTGGCTCTTTATCCATATCAATATTTACTTTTCCCGCAATGGCAAAAGCAACCACAAGCATAGGGGATGCAAGAAAATTTGACCTGACCCTGTTATGTACCCTTGCTTCAAAATTTCTGTTGCCTGACAATACGGAAGCAACATTTAACTTGTTATCAACTATTGCCTTTTCAATTACAGGGTTAAGTGGACCGCTGTTGCCTATACAAGTGGTACATCCATAGGCTGCAACATGAAAACCAAGTGCTTCCAAGTATGGCAAAAGGTTTGACTTTTTTAGATAATCTGTAACTACTTTGGAACCTGGAGCAAGGGAGGTTTTTACATATGGTTTAACCTTTAACCCTTTTTCTACGGCTTTCCTAGCAACAAGTCCTGCACCAATCATTACAGAAGGGTTTGAAGTATTTGTACATGAGGTGATTGCAGCTATCACAACACTGCCATCTTTTAAGGTAACCCTTTCATCATTTAGTACAATTTCGGTTTGGCTATATTTATTTTCAATTATTTCATCAAATTTCACCTTGATATCTTTAAGGAAAATTTTATCCTGAGGTCTTGAAGGTCCTGCAAGGCAAGGCTCCACCTTTGACAAGTCAAGCTCTAATAAATCGGTATATTTTGGATTCTCATCCCCCTTGAAAAACATACCGCTGAGCTTGTAAAACTTTTCAGTAAGTGTCGCATAATTCTTCCTATTTGTCCTTCCCAGAAAATCAACAACATGACTGTCTACAGGAAAGAAATTGACAGTAGACCCGCATTCAGGAGTCATATTGGAAATGGTAGCCCTGTCCGGAATAGGAAGATTCAAAACACCCTGCCCAAAGAATTCGACAAATTTACCTACTACTTTATATTTTCTTAACATCTCCGTAATTGTTAAAATTAAATCGGTAGCTGTTACCCCTTCTTTCAATTCTCCATAGAGTCTCACACCTATTACTTCTGGAAGTGCCATAAAATAAGGCTGCCCCAGTGCAACAGCTTCAGCTTCAATACCACCAACCCCCCAACCAAGTACACCTATACCATTTATCATAGGTGTGTGAGAATCTGTCCCTACAACAGTATCGGGGAAAACTAAGTCTGAGCCACCTACCTCATCTGTCATAGCTACTCTGCCAAGATACTCAAGATTTACCTGATGGCAAATTCCTGAATTTGGCGGAACTACTTTGAAATTTTCAAAACTTTTCTGCGCCCATTTTAATAATTTGTATCTTTCACTATTTCGGCTGTATTCAAGGGCAACATTTTTATTAAGCGCATCAGAAGCACCATAATAATCTATCTGAACAGAGTGATCACATATAAGCTCCACTGGCACCTGAGGATTAATCATGGAGGCATCCAGCCCTTTTTCATTAACTGCATCTCTAAGCATTGCAAGGTCAACCACACAGGGTACGCCGGTAAAATCCTGCATTAACACTCTTGCCGGATAAAAAGGTATTTCAAATGGCTTGTCATATTTCCCTTTATACTCTAATATTTCATTAATATGTTCATCTTTGACTATTTTACCGTCATACTTTCTTAAAATATTTTCAAGAAGTACCCTTATTGAAAAGGGTAGATTTTTAACCTCCGGCGATAACTCTGAAATGTCAAAATATTGATATTTTTTATTTTCATGTTCAAAATATTTGATAAATTTTTCTTTTTCCATGTTTCACCTCATTATTTAATTGGTTTACACTATTTTAAAATTATTATAACATAACTACAAAAAATAACAAATATATTTGGAGGCAACATGTTTTGTGATATCAGCAAATTTGAGACAAAAGGCTCAGCAAAACGTTTAAAAGCATTAATCAGCGAAACTGAAGAAAAAATTAACAACATTAAAAATGGTGACATTGACGATAATTTTTTATCAAAATATCAGGAAACCACTTACCCAGTAGGGTTGGAATTCACCCCTCTTTCCCATTTAAACTCAGTAAAAAACAGCAAAATTACCCAAAAAGAATATTCCAAAGCTATTAACTACCTTACAGAATTTCATACACAGCTTTCTCAGGATGAAGATATTTACCAAAAGCTTAAAACTTATCAGAATCAATTTCAAATTGATACTGAAAAAAAGGAAGTGTTGACCAACTTAATAAGAGATTATGAACTTTCAGGTGTAGGCCTTGAAAAGGACAAGAAAAAGAGAATTAAAGAGATAAATTTGAAGCTGAGTGAGCTTACTAACAATTTCTTTCAAAATGTATTAAACGATACTAATGCCTTTAAAATGCAGGCAGATGAGGCAGATATCAAAGATATGCCCGAATCAGATAAGGCCACATATAAAAAAGGGAATACATTTGAATTTACGCTTCATGCTCCAAGCTATATATCATTCATGACATTCTGCAACAACAGAGAAAAAAGGGAGCATATGTACAAACATTACTACACGAGAGCTAAACAAAATAGTGAAATTATATCCGAAATACTTTTGTTAAGAGATGAAATGGCAAAGATTTTAGAATTTAAAAATTATGCCGAGCTATCCCTTGCCACAAAAGATGCAAACACTCCGCAGCAAGTTTTAGACTTCCTTTATGAAATGATAGAGCCTTGTAAAAAAAAGGCAGAAAGTGAATTAGCAGAGCTAAAAGATATTGCCCGTGAATTTGGAATAAGCAAAATAATGCCTTACGATACGGCATTTTTGTCAGAAAAGTTAAAAATAAAAAAATTTGGATACAAAGATGAAGATTTCAGGGTGTATTTTGAAAAAGAGCGTGTAGTAAAAGGAATGTTTTCTTTCCTGGAAAAATTTTTAGGTATTGCTTTTGAAAAAGTTGATATCCCTCTATGGCACAAAAAAGCAGATGCTTTCAATTTAAAAAAGAATGGAAAAATTATCGGCAGACTTTACATGGACTTAGAGGCGAGAAAAGGGAAAAGGGATGGGGCATGGATGCATGACTATGAAACACGATTTAAAGATTTAAAAGGGAATACTCACCTTCCGTCAGCCTTTGTGGTAGCAAATTTTCCAAAGTCAACATCAAGAATATGCTCCCTTTTAAGACCTTCAGATGTAGAAACACTCTTTCACGAAATGGGACATGCTTTGCATCATCTTTTAAGTAACGTAGACAATATTTTTGTAAGCGGAATAAATGGCGTGAAGTGGGATGTAGTAGAATTTCCTTCACAGTTTTTAGAAAATTTTTATTTCGAAAGTGAAGTTTTAGATATGATTGCAAGTCATTATAAATCAGGCGAAAAAATGCCTGACGATATGAAAAAAACATTAAAAAAGATAAAAAACTTTAACTCAGGCATAATGTTTTTAAGACAGCTTGAGTTTGCCATATTTGATATGGAGATTCATCATAAAAATGTCACTGACTTTGATACTGCTCACAATATCCTTAAACAGATAAGAGAAAAAACTTCTCTGTTTGAAGTGCCTGAATATGTACTATTTGAAAATCAATTTTCCCATATATTTTCAGGTGGCTATGCTGCCGGATATTACAGCTACAAATGGGCTGAAAGACTCAGTGCTGATGCATTTTATCTGTTTGTAGAAAACAATATATTTGACAAAAAACTCGCCGACAATTTTGTTGACAACGTATTATCAAAAGGTGGTAGCATAAATATTACAGAAGCTTACGAGAAGTTTGCAGGTAGAAAAGTTGACAATAAAAATCTTTTAAAACTTTGTGGCATTTTGTGAGGTAAAATATGGAAATTTCATCAGCCTTCTTTGTTAGCCTATTAACGCTAAGTATACTTGAAATTGTATTAGGTGTTGATAATATAGTAGTAATATCAATCCTTTCCGGGAAACTACCTGAACATCAACAAAAACTTGGAAGAAAATTAGGCATAGCATTAGCACTTGTAACAAGGTTACTTCTACTGCTCAGCATTACGTGGCTCATGATGCTGACAAATCCTCTATTTACAGTATTTGATAAAGGAATTTCCTTCAAAGATTTAATCCTTCTGTTAGGCGGACTTTTTCTAATTTATAAAGGGACACATGAAATTCATAATCTTGTAGATGAGGATAATCATAAGGAAGAAGAAGGCTTAAAACAGATTACCTTAACTGCTGTAGTAGTCCAAATTGGGCTTTTTGATATAGTCTTTTCTCTTGATTCGGTAATAACTGCAGTAGGCATCGGGCACAATTTGGCAGCCATGATTGGGGCAATAATTATTGCAATGTTTGTAATGCTTTTCGCCGCTGAAAAGATAAGCCACTTTATTGAGCAACACCTCTCAATAAAAATGCTTGCCCTGAGTTTTTTACTTTTAATAGGTGTTACGCTTGTGGCCGAAGGGGCACATTTTCATATTCCAAAAGGTTATCTATATTTTGCGATGGGCTTTTCAGGCTTTGTAGAAACTATGACGATAATAGCGAAAAGGAAGAAAATTGCACAAAGCAATTAGCGGGGACTTGCCCCGCTCTTAAAATTATATATTAAACCCTCTTTCTCCGTGTTCAACTTCGTCAAGGCCTCTAAGCTCAGACTCATCATCGACCCTTACATTTACAAACAATTTAGTGACATAAAACAGGATGATAGTAAGTACTGCTGAATAAACTATTGTTACAATAACTGAAACAAACTGTATCCATACTTGGTAAGGATTTCCGTAAAGCAGACCTTTACCTATGGCATTAATTTCGGGGTCAGCAAAAATACCCGTCAAAAGAGCACCTAAAATACCACACAATCCGTGGACTCCAAAGGCATCAAGAGAATCATCATATTTGAGCTTGCTTTTAAGCACAAAAACCCCTACAAATCCCAATATCCCTGATAAAAAACCAAATATTATAGAAGAACCTGCAGATACAAATCCTGCGGCCGGGGTTATTGCTACAAGCCCTGCTACTGCTCCTGAAGCTGCACCAAGTAGAGTAACCTTTTTTGTTACCACCCTTTCAACTAACAACCAAGCTAAAACTCCGCTGGCGGCCGAAGTATTTGTAACCAAAAATGCGTTAGCTGCTATTGCATCTGCAGCAAGCTGACTGCCTGCATTAAATCCAAACCATCCAAACCAAAGTAGAGCTGCGCCAAACACTGTTAAAACTATCGAAGATGGGATAATTGCCGTCTTGCCATAATCCCTTCTTTTTCCTGATAAAAGAGCTAAAACCAACCCTGTTACACCTGCATTTATATGAATAACAGTCCCACCTGCAAAATCTAATGCTCCCATATTGCCTATAAATCCGCCGCCCCATACCCAATGAGTAATTGGTGCATAGACAAAGGTAAGCCACAGGACTCCAAATATCATCCAAAAACTAAACTTTATTCTCTCCACAACTGAGCCACTTACTAAAGCAAGTGCTATACCAGCAAATGTCATTTGAAATGTAGCAAAAAGGATTTTTGGAATTGTCCCTTCGATATCTGTTATTTTAATATTATGGAATAAAATATAATTAAATCCACCTATTACTCCACCAAAATCATCACCAAATGCAAGACTGTATATAAAAAGAATCCACAATACAGAAGCTGCAGCATAAGAAACAAAGCTCATGCCAATAGTATTTAAAATATTTTTTGTCCTTGTCATACCGCCATAAAATAGTGCTAACCCCGCAGGAGTCATCAACATGACCAAAGCGGTAGCAACAATCATCCAAGCAGTATCCCCACCATTTATCTTCGCACCTTCCGATGCAAATCCATAAATTGGAAAAATAGTTATTATAAAATAAAATATCCACTTTTTCATATCGTCCTCCGAAGTTTTCCTTAATAATACTCAAAACTCATGCCAAAAATTATTGGCGCTTTCATAGGATTATTTAACTAAAAAGCATTATTCTTGGTTAAATTTTAACCAAGTGTGCACTTTTTTAAGGCATAATCTATATCAAATAATTTCAAGTAATTATTCTGTTGAAAATTTATAAAAATTGTGAAAAAAAGGCCTATGCTTAAGAGTTTAATATTTTTTATCCTTTTTCCTTTTGTGATATTCTCTGCAGGCCCTCTTGATGACCTGTACAACTTTTTCCCAAAATCAAGCCAGCTGCAGGGTGGGAATAAAAAATGGCTTTATACAAGTATAATGGAGAAAAGATATGATGATTATGTTGTTTTATCAAATACATATACATATTATAATGAGCAAAATGAAAAAATATTGGGGATAAACAGGAATACAAACTTTGCTGTCGATATTTCTATTTACTTTGCAAAAAATCCGACTGTTGCAAAATCTTTATACAATAAAAAAATACAAGAATCCAAACTTCCTGTAAGAAGAGAAGTTGATTTTGGTGAAGAATCTACTGTATTAATCAATCCTATCTCACTAAAAGCCCTCAAAGCAGAATATAATATTTTTATATTAAATAAGAATTTTTTAATTAGTATTAAAACCGACGATGGCTTTGCGTTGATGGAGTTTGCGGACTACTTTGATAAAATTGTCAAAAACTATATGCTCGCCAACATAGACAGGTTTTTTCTTGATAGGTTTAAGATTAAGCTTTCTTATAACGACTATAAATTGTCCGAAGAAATTGTATCTACAAATACGGATGTAGGTACAATAATTATCAAAGGGAAAGTTATAGACAGTAAGGGAAACCCTGTTTTTAACGCCAAATTAAGCCTCTTAGGCTACGGTTATGAAACTATAACAGATGAAAAAGGTGAGTATCGTTTTGAAATAAAGACAGCTGCTAAAAATAAAAAATACACAGAGTTTACAAAAAATTTCATACTTCCATCTCAAAAGGTCAAACAAGAGAAGTTGCCTTTAGTGGCAAAAATTGAAATAAAGCAGGCACATAAAACTGAAAATGCCATAGTGAAAATAGATTTTGAAGAGTTAACAGGAGATTTAATATCTGGCGATAGAATAAATAAACTTACAAATATAAAACATAATAACAACACCTTGAGTTTCGTAAGGGACTGCTCACCAAAAGGCTCTACATTTAAATGTAATCAGAAGATTGAATTTGTTGTAAAAGATAACAACATAACCGGGACAATTATTGGATTTGGTGGAAAAGGGACAATCACCGGGGAAGTTTATAGTAAAATCAAAGAAAAAGCTTTTTTCGTGGGAAATAACCTTATTCTTGAAAAAATAATTGCAGATAGTAAGCTCAATATTAAAAATATAGAAAAGAATAACTTAGTCATAACTAACTCAAATGAAATAAAGGAGCTTGTCCATTTCAAGTTAAACAAATACAACCCTTCACCATTGGACATTTCATATGAGCTAATGCTTACGAAATTACCCGGACTTATGAAGCAATCAGCAGCTCCCATATATCTTTTTGAGGGGGAAATCAGGGATAATAAGCTAATACTTACCAAAAAAGAGGAGATTATTATCAAAAATTCGGAGAAGCCTGAAGAATATTCATTTAAAATAGAGTCACCCAAAAAAGATTATTTCATAGGTTTTCTACCTGAATATAGCTTTAAAGAAACAATATTATTTTCCCTTGAAACAGCAATTGAAGCTATTGCGCCTAAATTTATAGTAAAGTCTTTTGAAAATGATTTACCTGAACAAAAAATTAATTTTACGGTTCATAAAAGTGAAAATGATTTTGCTTCTACTACAAAAGAGATTAAAAGTGATGGCAAGCCCGATACACTCATAAGATTAAAAGGGATAAAAGGTGAAATAACAGATATTGAAGTATCTCTCAGCGGAAAATTCAAATATCACTGGTCAACAGTACCAAACAAAATTCTGCCTGTGCCTGCTGTCTTGTTGAATGGAAAAATTGCCAATTCTAAAAATGGACTTTTTAATCTGAAATTATCTGAAGATGATGAACTTTTGTTATATTTAGGTTATCCTTCATGGGTAAACTTTGATAATAGCCTTATGGATATTGTTTTGACACTTAACGGCAAAAAGGTTGAATTAAGTAGGAAGATAACTAAATTAGAATAAAATCAAAAGGAGGCAATTTTGAGCCAATACAGTGAGTATATCGGCCTTATCCTATTTATAGGCTTGATAATTGTTTTAAGCCTTTTCAAAGGTGGCGGCTGAGCTACCGATTCATGCAGTATCGAGGATCGATACAAAAAGGAAGCAAAAAAGAAAGATAAAAAAAAGGGGAAGTAATTCCCCTTTTTTATTTAATATCTGTAGTGGTCAGGTTTATATGGCCCTTCAACAGGTACACCTATGTACTCTGCCTGCTCAGGAGTAAGCCTTGTAAGCTTGACTCCGATTTTTTCCAAATGAAGTCTTGCAACCTCTTCATCAAGTTTCTTCGGCAGTACATACACACCTGGTTTGTATTTATCTCTGTTTTTCCACAAATCTATCTGTGCAAGCACCTGATTGGCAAAGCTGTTGGACATTACAAATGATGGGTGACCGGTAGCACAACCAAGATTTACAAGTCTGCCTTCTGCAAGCAGGAATATTTCATGTCCGTCAGGAAAAATATATTTATCCACCTGTGGTTTTATGTTTACCTTTTTTATCCCTGGGTAATTATTTAATTTGTCTACCTGAATTTCGTTATCAAAGTGTCCAATATTACACACTATTGCCTGGTCTTTCATCTTTTCCATGTGCTCTATTCTGATAACATCCCTGTTACCGGTAGTAGTCACATATATATCTCCAATACCAAGAGTATCTTCAACAGTTTTTACCTCATACCCCTCCATTGCAGCTTGAAGGGCGCAAATTGGGTCAATCTCCGTTACTATAACCCTTGCACCTTGGCCCCTCAAAGATTGAGCAGAACCCTTGCCCACATCCCCATAACCGCAAACAACGGCAACTTTTCCTGCTATCATCACATCAGTTGCTCTTTTTATACCGTCAATCAATGACTCCCTGCAGCCATAAAGATTGTCAAATTTTGATTTAGTAACTGAATCATTTACATTTATTGCGGGAATTAAAAGCTCACCTTTTTGCATCATTTGATAAAGTCTGTGGACACCAGTCGTAGTTTCCTCAGAAACACCTTTAAGCTCTTTTATCATTTCTGTGAACTTACCAGGACTCTCTTTTAAAATTATTTTTAACCTTTTGATCAGTTCCTTTTCATCTTCACCGTGCGTCTCTTTATCAAGGACAGAAGGATCTTTCTCTGCCTTTACACCAAGATGAACCATTAATGTAGCATCTCCGCCATCATCCACAATAAGCTGAGGACCTTTACCACCAGGAAATGTCAAAGCCTGCTCAAGGCACCACCAATACTCTTCCAAAGTTTCACCTTTCCAGGCAAATACAGGTACACCGCTTTTGGCAATCGCTGCTGCAGCATGGTCTTGAGTAGAAAAAATATTGCAGCTGCTCCATCTTACATCTGCTCCAAGCTCAACTAACGTTTCAATAAGTACAGCAGTCTGAATAGTCATATGCAGTGAGCCGGTTATCCGTACACCCTTTAACGGCTTTTCGGCACTGTATTTCTCCCTGATTGCCATAAGGCCTGGCATCTCGTGCTCAGCTATCTCTATCTCTTTACGACCCCAATCAGCTAAATTTAAATCTTTTACTTTGAAATCCATCAATTCCTCCAATCTATTTTAAAACTTTTTAATCGGCTCAAAAGCCTTGGTAATAGGCAAGTTAAGGTTACTTCTTGATAGTTCAAGCCTGCTTATGTTTTTAACCTCAACTACATTTCCACTGTTGTCATAAATAGTCAGTTTGTAAGCCTCAACTGACCTGTCATTATAGAAGTCAAACACCATAAAAGACAAAACTATAAAAAAAGCTACATACCAATATTTCATATATTCGCCGCCAAAATACTTGTTAAATCTTTTCATCACACTCTCCTGATATTTACAAATGTATCATAGTAAGAAACAGCCATATTTGCATCTGTCTGCACCATCTTAGTTAAGATATTGGGTGTTTCCCCGAAATAGTTTCTGCTCTTATAAATCATTATATACCCTTTTGCAACCTTATCCGATATTTTAGCTCTTATCCTTAGTTTCCCAAGGTCATTAAAAAGTTCAACAATTTCTCCGTCACCAATCCCATTATTTTTGGCATCTTCTTCAGAAATATGCAAATAATCCTCTTTTATTGGGATGTCAGCCAACTGAGAATTGAGATAAAGGGTATGAGAGTTAGTTATCAACCTTAATCCTTTGTCTGAAAAAGGTGGTAATAGTTTAATATCTTTATTGTTAAATTTTCTAAATATTGGTTTTTTGTCATATTTTAATTCATCAACACTTTTTATGTTTATATCAAACCCAAGCTTATCTGACAGCTCTTTAACTATATCAGTATCTGAAATATAATTCAAATATTTCTCTCTCCTGTTAATAATTTCGTCAAAAAAATAGCTCCCCAAAATGTCGTCTTGAGCAAACATCCCTCCGACTTTTATAAAAATATCGGCAAGTTTAACCGTTTCAGTTATGTTTGTATCTACTACTATTAGCCTATTTTTATCTAAATATTTTCTTAAAAAAGAGGTTTCAGGATAAGTTACAATAGGATTTGCCCCAACAATAACAATCAGGTCAAAATAATCTTCCTCTAACTTTTCATAAAATTCCTTTATTGTGATTTTATTTTTCTTTTCAACATCAATACCTGAAATGTAGGCACTTGATGATTTCCCATAATAAAGGTTGTCCATATTGCCTGTATAATATGCAAGCCTATTAATCCATTGAACAATATTCTTTCCATTGGAATATCTTTGAAGACCAAAACCTGTAATAAAGCCTGTCTTTCCTAACTTTATCTTACTCTTTAAAAACTCTATATCTTCTTTAGAAATACCTGTTATTTGGACTGCTTGCTCGAGATTAACTTTATTTTCTATGTAACCTAAACTTCCCAAAATATAATGACAAAGTACACCATCTGAAGCCGGATTAATTCTTATGTATTTGCTTGTCAATTTCGTTGTTTCACTTTTTATCGGGTCTATGTAAATTATCTCTTTTTTGAGATTTTTTAAAAATGCATAAAGGTGCTGATTTGTGACTCTGGCATTTCTGCCAAAGATTATAACTGTGTCTACATCCTTTAGATTCTCTATATCAGGATTTATGCATACTCCAAAATCTTCCTCATGAGCAACTATTCCAGTTTCATCACAAGGATTATCTGACACAAAATAGCAGCTATCAAATTTAGTAAAAAAGTAGTCCCAATATTTCATTTTATAGCCAAGGCTACCGGAGCCTCTTAAATACAATACTTTTTTTGAGGTGTTTAACATTTCCGACATTTTGTCAATTGCGGTATTGTGGTCACATTCAATCTTGACATTTTTTTCTTTGTAAAAACAGGCTGCCTTTTCTAACTCTCTTTTGTAGAATTTCCTCAATTTACTGCAGAAAAAAGGATACTTATCAAATGAGTTTGACAGAGGACTAAAACTACCATCTTCTAAAATTTCAAAGCTGCATCCATCAGGGCAATCTTTGGAACAAAAATATTTCATTTACAATTCCTTAAATTTTATAATATAAAAAGCAATGATTGATATTCTTTTTTTAGTTTTACCAATATTTATTGTTTTGGCAACAGGAAACATTCTTTATAAATTAAAATTTTTCGATCAGCATTTTATATCTGTAGCAAACAAACTTATCTTTTATTTTCTATTGCCCGTTTTACTTTTTTATAAAATTGGAAATGCAAATATTAAAAGTTATTCCCTATCATATCTACTTACAATAATGGGATTAACCATAATTGCAATGTTTGTCATAAGTTTTGTCTTAGGCAAAATCTTTAAATTTAAGAAATCTTCCATCGGCACATTTGCAATGAATAGTTTCAGGGCAAACTACGCATATATGGGTCTTCCCGTATGTTACTATGCATTTGGGGATAAGGGACTTACAATTGCAAGTATACTTATGGCTTTTATCGTGCCTTTAGTCAATTTGATGTCGGTAATAAGTTTGACACTTACCTCAAACTCAAAAATGAATTTAAAAACATTTATCAAAAATACGCTCTTTAATCCTTTGGCTGTTGCGTGTATTTTAGGGATACTGTTTTCTGTTTTATCCATAAAAATTCCAATATTTATAAATAAATCTCTTGAATTAATGAGCAATGTCACACTTCCACTCGCACTTTTCAGTATCGGGGCAACTCTTGATTTTAAAAAGGTAAAAGGTAATATTGCAATTATATCATTTAATGTTTTTCTAAAACTTATTATACTGCCATTAATTGCACTTACCCTGCTGAAGATTTCTTCAAATTCAATGACATTTGCATCAAAAATATTGGTAGTGATGCTTTCTTCCCCTGCTGCAACGGTCAACTATATTTTAGCTTCCGAAATGGGTGGTGATAAAGATTTGGCAAGTAGCGTAATAATATTAAGTAGTGCACTTTCTATATTTTCTTTTGTTTTTTGGATATCGATTTTATAATAAAGGATAATTATAATTCATAAGAGGTTAACTCTCTGTCAATTTTCGATATACAGGACTCACATATGCCATGGGTAAAAGAAGGAATCCCTTCATCGTCAAAAATATTAAGTTCGTTTATTGCATGTTCAATTTCTATATATTTGCCATTATGTAAAATTTTGTTACACCATGCACACATCTTGTAATTTTTTGAAGAACGACTAAAGTTTTTTAAGCTTGTCTTTCTTTTTGTTTGCTTGGTTAAAATATGCTCCAATTTAATCATTTGATTTTTCATCGGAATAATATTTAACTTAAAATATCGAACATAATCGTCATTGTCGCACCGATACGTAATTGAAAACGTTTTTTCATTTATTCTAACTTTATCAAATATATCTTTAAGAATATTTACAAGAACTTCGTCATATGAAAAGTCAAAATAATTTACACCTACTATATTATATTTGACATTTTCTGTTGCCACTATATTATTGAGTCTGTCCAATATATAAGTTTCCATCATATCATATTTTAACTTAGATACCATTATTGTCAACAGCAGGCAACAAAAAAGCCGACCCAAAGGTCGGCTTTATATATTTTTTAATACATTCCATCCATTCCTGGCATTCCGCCCGGTGCAGCTGGGGCTTCTTTCTTTTCAGGAATTTCTGTAATTGTAGCCTCGGTAGTAATCATAAGGCCTGATACTGAAGCAGCATTTTGTAATGCACTTCTTGTAACCTTAGTAGGATCGATTACACCGGCTTCAATCATATTTGTATATTCTTCAGTAGCTGCGTTAAAACCAAAAGCAACGTTATCATTCTGAACTATCTTATCAACAACAATAGAACCTTCAAATCCTGCGTTTTCAGCAATCTGCCTAATTGGATATTCAAGAGCTTTTCTGATAATCTCAACACCAATTTGCTCATCACCAACAAGCTTTAAGTTATCAAGTGCAGCTCTAGCTCTAATAAGTGCAACTCCACCACCAGGAACTATACCTTCTTCCACAGCAGCCTTAGTAGCATTAAGAGCATCCTCTACCCTTGCTTTCTTTTCTTTCATTTCTGTTTCAGTAGTAGCACCAACTTTGATTACTGCTACACCGCCAACAAGTTTGGCAAGTCTTTCTTGAAGTTTTTCTCTATCGTAGTCAGAAGTTGTTTCTTCAATCTGCTTTTTAATCTGGTTAACTCTTGCCATAATGTCGTCAGAGCTACCTTCACCTTCAACAATTGTAGTATTTTCTTTATCTACAACTATTTTCTTAGCTCTACCAAGATCTTCTAACTTAACATTGTCAAGCTTGAGACCAAGGTCTTCACTGATTACCTGGCCGCCGGTAAGAACAGCAATATCTTTTAACATCTCTTTTCTTCTATCACCAAAACCCGGAGCTTTAACAGCAGCACAGTTTAATGTTCCTCTTAGCTTGTTTACTACAAGTGTTGCAAGAGCTTCACCTTCTATATCTTCAGCAATGATTAAAAACTGAGCGTTTTGTTTTGCAAGCTGCTCAAGTATTGGAAGAAGATCCTTCATGCTAGTAATCTTCTTTTCACAGATGAGGATATAAGCATTTTCAAGAACAGCTTCCATTGTGTCAGGATTAGTTACAAAATATGGTGATAGATAACCTCTATCAAACTGCATACCCTCAACTACATCAAGAACAGTATCAGTTGATTTGTTTTCCTCAATTGTAATAACACCATCTTTACCAACTTTATCCATTGCATCAGCAATAATATCACCAATCTCTTTATCATTATTTGCAGAGATTGTACCTACCTGAGCAATCTCAGTTTTATTTTGAATTGGCTTTGAAATTTCTTTTAATTTAGCTACAACAGCTTCAACAGCCTTATCAATACCTCTTTTAAGCTCCATTGGGTTTGCACCGGCTACTACGTTTTTCATACCTTCTCTGTAAATAGCTTGAGCCAATACAGTTGCTGTTGTAGTACCGTCACCGGCAACATCACTTGTCTTAGATGCTACCTCTTTAACCATTTGTGCGCCAAGATTCTCAATTGGATCTTTAAGTTCGATTTCTTTAGCAACAGTAACACCATCTTTAGTTACAAGTGGTGAACCGAATTTTTTCTCAATAACTACATTTCTACCTTTTGGTCCCAAAGTGACTTTCACAGCGTTAGCAAGCTTGTCAACACCTCTTAAAATAGCCTGCCTAGCCTCATCACCGAAAGTTATAGCCTTTGCCATAATCTATCCTCCTTAATATTATTAATTATCCAATAATTCCTAAGATATCATCTTCTCTCATAATGAGATATTCAACGCCGTCAATCTTAACATCTGTACCGGCATATTTGCTGAAAAGAACCTTGTCACCTACTTTTACAGTAAGCTCGACCTTGGTCCCGTTGTCCAACACTTTTCCCGGACCAACAGCGATAACTTCACCTTCTTGTGGTTTTTCCTTTGCAGTATCAGGGATAATAATTCCTGAAGCTGTTTTCTCTTCAGCTTCAATACGTTTAACAAGTACTCTGTCCTGAAGTGGCTTAATGTTTGCCATTTTGACCTCCTTGATATTATTTATATTAATGTTATTAGCAGTCATCTATACCGAGTGCTAACAGTACTTATATATATAAATTACAGTCGAAAAAATCAAGAGTTTTTTTTATTTCATTTTCTCAATTTTACTTTTGCAATTTTATATTTTTTAGATACAATTTATCATGTCCAACAACTTAAAAGAACCTTACAAAATTGTATTTGGCGGTTTTTTTGCACTGTTTCTTGCAATGGCTGTAGGAAGATTTGCATTCACACCTATCTTGCCAATCATGCAGTCAAACTACGGCTTTTCAAATACCATTGCAGGAAATATAGCCTCAATAAATTACCTTGGTTATCTCTTAGGTGCAATACTTTCAAAGTATGTTAAAAATAATAATACTCAGTATGCAATATATAAAGTCAGCTTGATAATATGCATATTGTCAACTGCGGCAATGGCCTTTTCACACACTATATTTTCATGGTATTTTTGGAGATTTATCATAGGCATTGCCAGCGGATTCCTAAATGTACTTGGGGTAGCTTTTGTTCTTCAGAGTCTTGCCTTGCTTGGAAAATCCCATATTTCAGGTTGGATGTTTTGTGGTGTAGGGACAGGGATTGCACTGACAGGCATAGCAGTCCCAGCCCTTAGCACAATACTAACTGCTGACCAAATATGGTTAGGGCTTTCTGTATTAAGTATTATACCATTTTACTTTGGTTGGACTGCCGTTAAAAAGGTTGAACTACAACATAATCTATCAACAACAGCATCAAATGATAAAAACCCTATGATTAGGAAATTATATATCTCATATTTTTTAGAAGGTTTTGGTTACATAATTACCGCAACATTTATTGTAAGCATACTGACAAAAACACTTAACTCTATTTACGCTGCAAATGTTTCATGGATATTAATCGGAATATCTGCTGCTGTTACCACACTGATTTGGCCTAAAATATCAAATAAATTTGGTGCCCACAAATCTTTAATTACAGCTTTTTTAATCCAGAGTGTTGCAATAATACTCCCTCTAATGATACCAAATACTTTTGGCTATATCATCAGTGCTATCGGCTTTGGAGGAACATTTTTAGGAATTGTTGCTATGACGCTAAGTTACGGCAGGGAGATATCACCTCAAGCTTCAAACAAAGTAATTGGAGATTTGACTATACTTTTTGGGATAGGGCAAATAATTAGCCCTGTTATCGCAGGTTACCTTGCCGACATTTATGGAAACTTTAACATATCTATCATAATCGCGTTCTTTTCAGTGATTTTGGCAGCTATCATCCTGCTACCAATGGAAAAATTTAGGAGTGGGCAAAAACTTCAATCAAAATAATAAAGTTAATCAGAATCAGTAATAAGGTTAAAGCCCATTTTCTGTAGTTTTTTGGAGGGCCGGCAATATATTCTTTCCAATCGCCATTTTTGACCCTTTTTGCAGTCAATTTAATTAATGGCTTTACAAAAGGGTGAGCGGTAAAAACTCTTGCATACTTTACACTTCCATCGGCCAACTTTACAGGTAACAACTCCTCTCTATAGTAAGTAAAAAAGGAATATACCCCTTCATAATTTCTCAATTTTATCATTGTATCCTTATCTACTTCAAAAAGCTCACCGTGAATGTCCCTACCATTTTTAGATTTAGTGACAACAGGATATCCAGAATTGGTCTGATACATTTTCCCTTTTATACTTCCATTACCCAAAAATACTGCATTTTTAAGATACTTCTCATAACCTATAAAACCACGCATGAGAGTACCATATGTAAATACAGTAAATGTACTACTTTCCATTCATGCTCCTATTATTGAACAGTTGTACTGATAAAGATCCTTTATTTTTAAAATTATAGCCTCTTTGTATTTTATTGGAAGGCTTTTTTCAAAATCAAGCCCCTTTTTTAATATTTCAAACATCTTATCAGCGTCAATCTTTCTATAATCGGGATTTTCACCCCATTTTTCAATATTGTGAGAAAAAGGGAGTATTTCATCAAACTGAAAAAGATTCTTAAACGCAATAAAAACAAAAATCGAGGGTTCATACACACCTCTTTTTACAAAATCTCTACAAAGCCTCATATTTGAAAACTCAATCGTATCAACCCATTTTCCATCATTTTTCCTCTTCCTACTTAGAAAAATATCCTTCATATTCTTTTCCATTATCCTTGCCTCAAAAACCTTTGAGCCAAACCTGATAAATTGACCTGTACACATAAGGATAAACAGAGATTCTTCAAAACCTATCTTAGGTCTTCTAAAGCCATCATTTGGAGATTCCAACGTAATATGCAAGCTATGAGGCCTTACCGGAGTGAATCTCACAGCTTCTTCAATAAGTTTTGAAGCAAATTGGGGACTATTTGTAAGTGGAATAGAAGAGGCTAATGTGGAATCAGGTCGAGTAAATGTATATTCCAAAAATCCCCCCTTTTTAATGAGCTGTTTAAAAGGCATTTCCGAATCAATATACGCCCCAAATCTCCACAAAAATTTTTTTAGGTGGTAGTGGTGATATTTGGAAAAATTCAATAATGGATCACCCTTTTCCGATACAAAAAATTTTCCTGCCTTAGGTCCAACATTTGTAAATTCAAGCTCAATACCAATAGGTGTATTACTATGAATAAAAGAGATAAGTTTGCTTTCAGTCTCAATATTTATAAAATAATTTTTAACCCTCTCATTTATCTCATAAATGATATCGCTTATAAAAATATCTCTACTAATTTTAATATTGAAATGCCTCATATTAGAGTTATATGCCATTAAGGCATAATATGTCGCCGGAGCAAATACCGAGTATTTATTATTTAAAAAAAGGCATTTTTTACTTAACCACCTTTCATAGTGGCGTGCCAAAATATTGACAGTAAAAACTGCTGCCAATATTTTTAGATATCTTAAATACCAAGATTCATTCCTAAAATACCTTTTATTAAAAAAATATTTTATTTCACCATCAGAGTCATCTTCTATACTTTTAAAAATATCTTTATTATCCCTTATTTTATAGTATTTATATCCGGATAATAAGTAACATAATACTGTTTTATTATTCATAGTAAATAATAAAACACCTCAGACAATTTGTCAATTAAACGATAATAACCTAAATAATTTGCTCATTTTATTTTTATATTGTATTCCACGCAAAAGTGGTTTAATAACTGCTGAACTTTAATATATTTTTATCAGGAGAAGATATGAAAATAATTGCCCACAGAGGAGCTTCTTTTTATGCACCTGAAAATACAATGTCTGCCTTCAAACTAGCTATGGAATATGGAGTAGATGGTATAGAAATGGATGTTCATGTCACAAAAGACGGTAAAATAGTTGTTATTCATGATGATACTACAGGAAGAACAGGAACTAGAAATATTAAGATAAAAAACAGTAATCTTAAAACCCTAGATAAAGTAGATGTAGGTAATTGGTTTGATGCAAAATATATGGGGGAAAGAATTCCACATTTGGAAGATGTACTAGAGAAGATACCCAGTAATTTTGAACTTTATATAGAAATAAAAAGCAATATTAAATCTGTAGATAATTTTGTCAATTTTTTTACAAAATACAAAGAAATCCATGACAGAATTGTCATTATAGGATTTGATTATAATGTTGTTAAAAGACTCAAGCTATTACTCCCAAACTTTACCATATTATGGATAGTAGAATATGGCTACAATGTTCCTAAAAATAAAGACATGTATAGCAATGTATACAAAATGATTTTAAATGCTAAACTTGACGGTATTTCAACCTATGCAGATTTAACTCATTGTATAAAAATGGCTAAGGAAATAAAGAACCACAACTGGATTTGGAATGTGTGGACTGTGGATAACCCTCATCTTGCAAAACAATTAATGAATTTAGGGGTGACAACTCTAACTACAAACAGGCCGGACTGGATTATGAAGCACCTCTTTGCCTAATCTTTATTTTTACTAAAATAAAGATTTATCAGTGCAAGAAAAGAAGTAAATACTATCATTAAGAATGATATTGCATTTATTACAGGGGTGCTTCCATCCCTAACCTGTAAATATAGATTAATCGGCAATGTCGGCTCAGAGCCCACCAAAAATAGTGTAGTATTAAAGTTTTCAAAACTCATCAAAAATGCGACCGTGCCGGCACCAATTAATGAAGGTTTTAAATATTTTAATGTTATATACCATATGACCTGCAATCTATTTGCTCCAAGGTTAAGTGCAGCCTCTTCAAGTGTCCTATCAAATTTTTTAAGTCTTGCTGACACAACAAGCACTACAAATGTTGTAATAAATGAGAATTGTCCAAGCACTACAAGCCAAAAGCCCGGTGCAAAAAGTGGAGCTTCAAAACCTAACCTTTCCTCAATAAAAAGGCCGACAGAGTTACTTGCCAAAAGGATAGAAATACCAAGAATAACTCCAGGTATTACAAGTGGCGCAAGAGTTAAAAAATAAAGAGCCTGCTTAAATTTAAATTCCTCTTGTTCAAATAAAAATGCACCGAAAGTTCCCACTATTAATGACAATATGGATACAATAACTGCTGTCTTTACACTGGTAAATATGCTTCTTAGATTGTTAGCATCATGGAAAATCCCTACTCGATGGGCATCATTTGCAAAAAACCAGTCCAATGTAACACCATTCCAAGGAAGGCTTGGAAAATCGGAATTATTAAAGGCCAACACACATGTCACAACAAGGGGTGCAAACAAAAATGTGTAAAATAGTATTACAAAAAGCACAAATGTAAAATTGTATTTTTTAGACCTCGGTAAACTGCGTATCATTGGACTACCTTACTTAAATTTTGTCTGGTCACCTTCAAGCCTAACCAAATTATTACAGTAGACAACACTAACAGAAGAAAACCGAAAGCAGCTCCCTGATTCCAATTAAAGCTTGCGATAAACTGAGTGTAAATCTGCTCCGTAAACCACAACGAATTTTTACCGCCAATCAGGTTTGGCGTTAAATAGTTACCCAATGTTAACATAAAAACAACTATTGCACCCGATGTAAGTCCCGGTTTTGAGTGAGGAATAATTATTTTAAATACAATATCCTTGGTGGAAGCTCCCAAATCGTATGCAGCTTCTATTAAATGGTCATCAAGACTCTCCATTACGGATATTAAAGGGACTACCATAAAAAGCATAGATGTATAAACTAAAACCATAACCATTGACACGTCATTGTATAAAAGCTCTATAGGTTTATTAATAAGTCCTAACTTCAGTAAAAAATGGTTTACCACACCACTTTCTCTCAACAAAATCATCCATCCGTAAACCCTCACCAATTCACTAACCCAAAACGGCATCAAAAGAAGTATCGATAAAAATCGGCTAAATTTTGTATTAACAACCTTTGTAATATAAAATGCAATCGGCAAAGATATAATTGCGGTAATTACGGTGACTATTATAGAATAAATGGCAGTCCTTACAAATGTCAGCCAATATATCGGCTCAACAAAAAAATTTTTATAATTGGCAAAACTAAATGTGGGCTTACCATAAATGTTTTCAGATTTAAAAGACATTAATAATAAATCAATATGCGGAATTACTATTAACAAAAACAACCATAAAATAACCGGAATCAGAAAAATATAAAAACCTAATTTTGCATGTTTCATCAGGCATTTCTCTCAAAAGCTATAGAGTTTTCAGGATACCAACCGATCTCAATTTCTTTGCCCGGCCTGATATAGTCAAACTGTTTATTTTGCGGAAGTGCCACTAAAATTTCATTAGTACTATTTTTAATAGATGTCAAAAGTCTGCTGTTTGCACCATCAAACAAAATCGCCTTAACGTTTACCTTTATACGATTCAGTTTATCCAAGTCTTTTGACGGCTCAATCAAAAATGCCTCCGGTCTGACAAAGAACTCACACTCATTTTTATTGATAGGCTTTAAAGTTTTCACCAAAAACTCATAATTATTTTTTGTAGTAATTTTTGCGAACCCATCGCTTTGATTAACCACGTAACCTTCCCACTTGTTATTATCGCCGACAAATTGTGCCACAAAAGATGTTTGAGGATGATGATAAAGATTTGCCGGGGTATCAAGCTGTTCAAACTCTCCTCCATTCATTACAGCCACATAATCGGACATAACAAGTGCTTCCGACTGGTCATGAGTTATGTAAACAAAGGTCGTGCCGACTTCATTTTGAAGTTTTTTAAGCTCTACCTTCATCTTTTCTCTAAGCTTTAAATCAAGAGCACCTAAAGGCTCATCCAACAGCAACACTGATGGCTCAAGCACCAAACACCTTGCAATTGCAACCCTCTGTTTCTGTCCACCAGAAAGTTGTTGTACCTCTTTGTTCTCAAAACCCGGCAATCCAACCCTTTCGAGAATATTTTTGACCTTTTTCTTAATCTCAGCATTTGGCACCTTTTTTCTTTTCAGTCCAAACGCAATATTTTCTTCCACATTCATCATGGGAAATAGCGCCAAATTTTGAAACACAAGGTTAACCGGTCTTTTGTTAGGTGGAAGTCCGTTTACTAATTTCTCCCTTATAAATATTTCACCATCAGTAGGCTCAATAAATCCTGCAATCATTCTTAAAAGAGTTGTCTTACCACAACCTGATGGGCCTAAAATAGAGAAAAACTTCCCTTCTTCTACCGTAAAACTAACCTTCTTTACCGCTTCAAATTCACCAAACTTTTTTGTCACATTTCTAACATCTAAATCATATTTCATAAACTTATCCATAAAATAGGCAGACCTTAGCCTGCCTATCGTTTCATTATTATCTTGCTGATTTGACCTTATCTAAAATTTTTGCTTCTATTGATTCTATATTTGATGGAACAGGCGGATACCATTTAATATTGTCTATATCTTCCTGAGGAAAAGAACGCTTAAGATTGTCTTTTACATCAGGATTTAAAAAGTTTGCAGCATCTTTTGACGCAGTAAAATACCCTTCCGTATTTGTAAAATATGCAGCATTCTCAGGTCTAAGCATAAAATTAATCCACTTATAAGCAGCATCAACATTTTTAGCCTTAGCAGGAATCGCAAATGTGTCAATCCATCCCAATGCTCCGCTTTTTGGGGCAACAAAATCTATATTTGGATTGTCCTGATGAAGTTTCCAACCTCCACCATCCCATCCCATAGCCACATATACTTCTTCTGATCTTAAAAGTTGCAATAATGCGTCACCATTTGTCCAGTAATTCTTAACAATATTCTTAGCTTCAATCATCTTTTGCCCAACCATTTCCATCAGCTCTTCATAAGCTTTCGGGTCATTATAAAGTGCAAAAGGATTTTTACCCATAGCAAAAGCAAGAGCTATCAACGTAGGCCTTTTAAGTCTGTAACTAACTCTTCCTTCATACTTTGGATTTAAAAGATCTGTATAATCGCTTGCCTCAGGAGCGTATTTTTTATTAACAATCAAGCCTGATGTCCCCCAACAAAAAGGAACGGCATAAGAGTCTTTTCCAACCTTAGTGTTATCTTTTACTGCTTTAAGCATTGATGGTATAATTTGCTCTGATTTTATTTTTGAATAGTCAAGGGGCTTATAAATTTTATACTTTGCTTGAACAGAAGATATCCTGTCCTGACTTGGCTGAGCCAAATCAAAACCAGCTCCCCTTGTAGCTCTTAATTTTGCAATCATCTCCTCATTATTCGAATATGTTACCTCAACCTTAATACCTGTTTCCTTTTCAAATTTTTCAATAAGTGCATTAGGAGCGTAACCTTTCCAGGTTAACAGCCTTAAAGTCCCCTCTGCAAAAACTGATGAAATACCAAACACAAAAACTAACAATAGCAATAGAACTTTTTTCATATGCATCCTCCTTTTCAGTTTAAGAACAGAACACCTTTTTACTATTTCTCTTAAGCGTATAAGTCAAGGATTATTTAAACTTTCCATCAAACATTATTTATACTTGCATTTAACTCATTTATAAAATAATATTATTTCTACTTCCTGGATAATATCAATACACCGGCACTAAACATTGTCATGCCAGCCAGCTTATTAAAAGCAGTTGTTGCCGCATCACCTCTAATAAATTTTCTTACTTTAAAAGATAAAAAAGCATAAAATAACATAACAGCTGATAATACTGCACAAACTATTGTAATAGTTAAAGCTATATCAACCCATGTCAATAAACTAAAATCAAGAAATGTGGGCAAAAATCCTACATAAAAGAGTATTACCTTTGGATTACCTAACGTTATAAACAAACCGCTAAAGAAACCTGTTTTGTTACAATTTTTACTAACAGTAATATTTGAATTTTTTGAGAAGAAAAGCTTTACACCTAAAAAACACAAATAAGCTGCACCAGCATATTTTATGACAAGAAATAAAAACCAAAGTGTTTCCGCAATAATAGTAAGCCCAAAAAGTGCAAAAGTAAGAAAAAGTATATCCCCTGCCACAATACCCAAAACAGTTGGAATCGTATTTTTAAAACCATGAGCAATGGATTTTGAAACTACAGCATACACCCCTGGGCCAGGGACAACTGCAAGAATAAATATTGCTAACGCAAGGCCAAATGCAGTCAGTAAAGACATAAACTTCCCCTATAAATCAGACCAGCCAGACATATTGTCAACTCCGGCATCTGTTTGCTGGATATTCAAGGAGTCTGAAGTCAAACCTGTTGAAAATTTTTTCTTTACTATATTGGACATATTTGATGTAGTGGCATAACCAATATCCCCCCTTTTGTTTATGCCTCCTATCACAATCACATATTTTTTGCAATTTTCAGGATAGACGATGAACAATCCTGAGAGTTATAGTAAACAAAAGTCACTCCACTTGAAGTCGATATCTCAAGTGTATTGCTACTTCCTACCTTCTGGGCAAACAAAACAAATGGCAAAAATATCATATATAAAACAAGCAATATTCTCATATTTAACCATTACTAAAAAAGGTAATAATTTTTCTCTGAATAAAAAACATTTAGGTTTGTCTTTGTATTTTTTACATCGCTAAGTGTAGTAGTATTGGCAACCCTAATCCTTATCTTTGCATACTGAGGTATTGCAATAACAATCAACATTTCAATCAGAGAAAACCCTTTCCGCGTAATAAAGCCTCCTGCACATCAAATCATACCACCAAAATAAAATTAAACAAGCAAAATCATTTTACCCAGGATTAACAAAATAAAATGATTTAAATCAGTAATTTTAAAGGAGTACAAGAACCCAGAAACCCAAAAATCAAGGATTTGGCATAAAAACATTTAAAACAAATACCTTTACTATTTCTTTATCAAAATATTAAAACCCTGAACAATAAACAATATACGCAAGCTCATTATAATTTATTTGAGATTTTTATTTTACAGGATGTTATAACTCAGGAGAAAAGATAAAAAAAACTCCCCGCGTGCAACCCTCTTCATAACCGTTCTCCATTCGTTCATCTGAGATATTTCCCCTTCAGGTGAAGTTCACAGAAGAGTCCTGCCAGGAGGGAGGAATCCGCATGTCTCGTTTGACGAGCGGAGGGTTATGCCCTCTGCCTTCTGACCGTCAAATTCAGTAATGCTGCAGGTTACATACCGATCCAGCGCTTCATCTGCCGCGCCTTATCCCACAGTCCCAGGTTGGACGCCCAGGCCCTCCATTTTTCGACCTCCAAAGACGTGTAAGCGTTGAAGGAATCCAGTTCGCGCGGCCATGCATCGGGAATGGCAAATCTTCGAGCGGTCTTCTGCGCCGGCTGTGTTCCCACCTAGCGGTCCACCTCTTCCCGTGCCGCTGTTACCATGAAGTGTAGCCGGTTCAGTAAATTGACCTCGCTTGCCCCCGCATCCATGTCGAGTGAAAGCAGATTCAAAGAAGGAAACATCTCCTTGAGTTTATTCTCCATCCCCTTTCCGGTGATGTGATTGGCAATGCAGCCGAAGGGCTGGAGACAGACGATGTTACCGATCCCTTCATTGAGCATGGCGATCATTTCGGCGGTAAGAAGCCACCCCTCGCCAAACTGGTTAGCCAGGCTGACAACCTCGTCGGTTATTTCAGCCAGTTCTCTCAAGTCATGCGCCTTTTTGTAAAAGCGAAATCCCTGCATAACCCGCTCGATTTGACCGATGTGGTATCTTGAGTATATCTCCAGCAGCCTGTACTTGATGCGATCTGCCAAAGAACGTTTAAAAAAGGCCTTTTGATTGTAGGTTTCATTGATAAAGCGCTGGGCGAAAAAACTCTGTATCGGAGGAAGAACCACTTCCACCCCCTGGCCGGACAGCCAGTCGATGATATTTCCGTTGGAGAAGAAGTTGTATTTAACAAAGATCTCTCCAACGATCCCGACTCTTGGGACCGTCTTGTCGTTGATCTCAACCCGGTTGAAGTCCGCCACGGCCCTTTTCAGAAGATTGAGAAGATAATAATAATCTGCATTCTCGATGCCCGTCTCCATTTCAAAGAGGTATTTTTCATGCAGGTTTTTGGATGTCCCTGGCACCTTTTCCCTGACCATTGTGGCTAGATACATCCTGGCCAGGGGATCCGCAAAAATAATTCCCAGGCCCAGCCGTTTTATCAGCCCCTTTTTATCTATTTTAAATCCCGGTTGAGGATCAATTTCCTCATTGGATATGGCAATTACCGGAACCTCATCCAGGTCGGCGGCGGCCAATCCTTTTCTGATAAGCGACACGTATGAGGATGCCCGGCATTGACCACCGGTCTGGGTCAGAATAACAGCGGTATTTTCAGGATCGTAGCGGCCTGACTGAAAGGCCTTGATAATATCGCCGGCGACCAGGATAGCGGGGTAGCACATGTCGTTATTGATGGTTTTAAGGCCCCATTCAACCGATACCCTGTCCTGGGGCGGAAGGACTTCCACCCGGTAACCCAGGGGCCTGAAAGCAGACGGGATCAGTGGTGAATAAAAGGGTGAAAAATAGGGGGCGATCAGGATTCTCTTTCTGTCTTCTTCCACAACCGCCCGGTTTTTTTTCATTGTGCCGGTCCCTGTGGCATTCGTTTTACCGTTTTTTTCTTTTACCGCATCCAGCATGGAGCGCAGTCTGATCCTGACGGCGCCCACGTTGACGATTTCATCCATTTTGATCAAGGTATGAATCTTCCCGCCATGGCGCAAAATTTCTTTGACCTCGTCGGTTGAAACCGCATCCGGCCCGCAGCCAAAAGAGGACAACTGAACCATTTGGGCATTGGCCGTGTCCGTTACCCACCCGGCCGCCGCGTACAGTCTGTTTGCATAGCTCCACTGGGTCAGGACATTGACATCTTCCAGTGAAACGGCATCTGCATTCAAGGGGACAGCCGTTTCACTGATGACATCCACGCCCAGTTCCGTCAACAGATTCGGAATACCGTGGTTGACAAGCGGGTCTGCATGGTAGGGTCGGCCGGCAAGAACAACTGTTGTCCGCCCCCCGGCATCCGCCTTGCTCAGCAGGGTTTTCGCCATGGACCTGAGTTGTTTCCTGTAATCCGATTGTGCCGCCATCCCCTTTTCGACGCCTTCCGACACCGTCCGGTAATTGATTCCGGACTGCTTGAAGAATAGATAAAGCTGATCCTTCAGCCGATTGAAATCCTTAAAGCTGATCACCGGGTTATCCAGGGGAATCCCGAATTTCCGCTCAGGGTTAACCGCACTTTTCAAAAGGTCGGGATATCCGGTAACCACCGGGCAATTATAAGTATTTAAAGCATTTTCGTATTCTTCCTGCTCATAGACCACGGTAGGGTAGAATATCCGGTCGACTTTTTTTCCGATAAGGTCGAAAATGTGACCATGGGCAAGCTTGGCGGGAAAGCAGATGTTTTCCGACATGACCGTGGCGGAACCCTTTTCGTAAAGTTTGAAACCGGATTCGGAAGAGAGAACCACCCTGAACCCGCACGTGGTCAAAAAGGCACACCAGAATGGAAAGTTTTCATACATGTTCAGGCAGCGGGGGATACCGTAGGTGAAAATCGGTTCGCCTTCGGGTTCCGTGTTTCGCTCAAACAGGAGCCTTATCTGATCATCAATCAGGTTCCTTCCTTTGCGTTGAGCATCCGGATTGTTGCTGAAGCGCCGCTCGCATCGGTTCCCTGTATAAAAATGGTTTCCGTTGCTGAAAGTCAGCTTCAAAACCCTGCACTGGTTTTCACATCCCCGGCAGCGGATTTCCTTTTTTGAAAAACCACTTCCCATCACCAATTTCTCAAAAACCAGGTCGTCGGTCTCCCGTCCCGGCCGATCCGGACCTTTCAGCGCTTCTTGCTGCGGAGCAACGGCCGCCACAACATGCGCACGATGATTGGCAAGGGCTGTCAGGGCCGCACCGTAGGCTCCCATCAGCTCGGAAATATCCGGTCTCATAACCTCCTTGTTCAGAAGCACCTCCAAGGCGCGTAATACGGCTGGATTTCGAAATGTTCCGCCCTGAACTACGATTTTGTCCCCCAGGACATCGACGTCCTTCAGCTTCAGCACTTTGTACAGAGCATTTTTGATAACCGAATACGCCAAACCTGCCGAAATGTCGCCGACCGTCGCCCCTTCCCGGAGCGCCTGCTTCACTTTGGAGTTCATGAAGACGGTGCAGCGGGTTCCCAGATCAAAAGGTGATTTGCTATCGCATGCAATCTCTGCGAATTCCTGGACACTATACCCTAGCGAACGGGCAAACGTCTCAATAAAGGAACCACATCCCGATGAGCAGGCCTCATTGATCTGAATTTCAGCCACGGCGTTGTCATGAATATAGATCGCCTTCATGTCCTGCCCGCCGATATCCAGAATAAAGGATACATCCGGCTCAAAGCGCCGCGCCGCCCGGTAATGCGCCATGGTCTCAACCAGGCCGTCGTCCAACCCGAAGGCGGTTCTTATGAGACTTTCACCATAGCCGGTGGCCGCCGTTCTGGTGATCCGCGGGGCAAAGCCGGCAGAAACAAACTTTTTTCTGAATTCAGCCAGTCCCTTTTTTACCGCCTGGATGGGATCGCCGTTGTTGGGGCCGTAATAGCTCAGAACCAGTTTGCCTTTCTCATCGACAAGGACGATCTTGGTGGTGGTTGACCCCGAATCCACACCTAAAAAAAGATCTTTTCCTTTTGCCTCAGGCAGGTCAATCCTGGGAACCAAATTTCGCTCATGCCTTTTTTGCCATATTTCAAATTCGTAATTGCTTGCAAACAGGGGGGGCAGCCTTTTGGTGCCGCTGTTGGTTGCACGGCTGACACCTCTCTCGGACATGGATAAAAAATTGCTGATCCGGCCCCGACATGGTTTGCCATTGCGCACCATGGCCGCTCCCATGGCGGGAAGCAGTTCCGGATGATCCGGAAGTACCAGGTCATCCGGATGCTCAATGCCGAGCAGATTTGCAAAGGCTTTCCGCAGGTTCGGATAAAACGTCAGCGGGCCGCCCCCGATCAGTATTTTTCTTTCCATCTCCCGTCCACGGGACAAGGCGGTTATCACCTGAAGGGCGACCGAATGAAATATGGAAGCCGCAACATCTTCTTTGGATACATGACGGCTTAGCAGAGCCTGAATATCGGTTTTGGCAAAAACGCCGCACCGCGACGCAATCGGATAAATATTCGTGGCTTTTCCGGCCAGAACGTTCAGTTCCGCTACATCAACACCCAGGAGAACCGCCATTTGATCGATAAAAGCACCGGTCCCGCCGGCGCAACTGCCGTTCATCCGGATATCGGGACGACCATTGTCGTCGAAAAATATGATTTTGGAGTCTTCGCCGCCGATTTCGATAAAAGTTCTGACTCCCGGAAGAAATTTTTCAATGTAGTGCGCGGAGGCCACCACTTCCTGCACAAACGGCAGGCCGAAGAATTCGGCCGCACCCATCCCCGCCGATCCGGTAACCGCCAAATCAAGTTCCACGTCGCCCAGTTCCTCAAGTGCCTCCTTGAAAATGCCCCGTGTGGTTTCCACGGTTTTGCCCTGATGACGACAGTAGCGGGAAAACACCATGCCGCCCTCTTTATCCAGGACCACCGCCTTGGCCGTTGTTGAACCTATGTCAATCCCGGTAAAATAGAGATTGTCCGCCTGTTTTGTCATTTTTGTTTATCCCCCGATTCCGAACCAACGCAACCGGCGACTGCCTTTGCGTGTTTGTCTTGTTTTTTCACCCTCAAATAATCTCTTGCAGAGCAAAATGTATCCACCAGTGAAACGACAAGCGACTCCATATAACGCGGTGGTACAACGGTAAGCGGCCACATGTGTTTTTTGATAATATCTTCTTCTTTTTTAGTAAGGAGGGTTATTTTGCGCGCATTCTTAAGCGCGATATTATGGTGCCGGAAACCATGCAATCTGGGTCCTTCATGCAGCCAGTCGTAATAGAAAAGATCGTGCAACAGCGCCCCCCGGATAATCGCCCGGGTGTCAAGGGAAAGTCTTTTTCCCCAGCGAAAGCTCAGGCAGGCCACCTCCTCCACATGATCCAATCGGGTTTTCCCCCTGTGATGGTTATACTGCGCCAGTTTTGCAACCTCCGGCAGATCGAGAAGCGGCCTTGCCGTGTTGACGAATTCCGCCTCCATCAGAGTTTTCTCTTCCGGCGTCAGGCGGAGGAAACGCCCGGCTGCAACCGCCAGGAAATCCATCGACATGATTGAGATCGTTGCTCCGGCCACTATCCACTTGAAGACCGGTGAAAGCAGGACGAGCATGCTTTGATAGGGGGGCAAAACGGCATATTCAAAAGCGAAGGCCAGCAGTATCCAGTACAGGGAGAATTTTAGACAGATGTGCCCCCTGTAATTAAATCTTTGGTCCGAATAGTCCCACAGACGGATCTGGAAAAAGTATTGAGCAACCAATCCGGAGCCGAATTCGAGTCCGGTTGTGATTATGAAATAAGCGAAGGCCTTGGTTCCCCAATTGGATTCCTGCAGCAATGAAACCGCTGCCATAAGCATCACTGCGCCGGCACCGTAAAGGATGAGATACGGTCCCTTCAAGAGGCCGGGGTTGACGAACCGTTTGTCACGCAAAGAACGATAGGAGACCTCCAGCATCCATCCAAGAATGGAAAAAAAGGAGAAAGAAAAGAAGAAGTTTACAACATCGGCCGTCATTTTGCTTTACCCCGGTGAACCAGCGAATACATTAGCGGCACCAGAATCAATGTCACAAGGCCGCTGACCGACAGTCCCCCAATGACCGTGATGCCCAGTGCATTCCATATTTCAGAGCCTTCCCCTCTGGAAAGGGCTAATGGGACCATGCCGAATATGGTGGTCAAACTCGTCATGAGCACCGGCCTCAGGCGTGTTTTTCCGCCCGTGACCACCGCTTCGTTTAGCGTCATCCCACCTGCTCTCAGTTGCTTGGTATAATCCACGAGCACAATGGCGTTCTTTACAACAATGCCCATGAGCATGATTACCCCGATGAAGCTCATCAGGTTGAGCGGAGTGGCCGTGGCAACGAAGGCCCATATCACTCCGGCGAAGGCGAAAGGAACCGAAAACATGATGATGAATGGATCAACGAAATCCTCGAACTCCCCTGCCATGACCATGTAGACAAGGACTATTCCCAGAATCAAAAGGAGGGTCAGGTCGCGGAACGCTTTTCGCTGTTCCTCCACCTCCCCGCCCCATTCGATGGAAACGCCGGGAGGCAGGTCAAGCGAGGTCATCTTTTCTCGAATATCTCGTACCACATCACCCAGAACCCTGCCCTGGACGCCCGCCTGAACCTTTGTGACGCGGGTCCTGTTTTTCCGGTCGATCTCCACAGGCCCAAAGGTTTCCCGAACAGACGCGACGTTCCGGAGCTTGATGGTCTGACCGGTCAGGGTGGTGATGGGGGTTTCCCCGATTTCACGAATCGTTTCCCGCTGGTCTTTTTTCAGTCGCAACTCGATGTCGAAGTCGTCACCCGCCTCCCGGAACTTCGTATCATCGAAACCATAGTAGTTGGTTCTCAATGCGTCGGCGACAAGCGCCACATTCAACCCCAAAGATGCCGCCTTATCCCGGTCAAGAAAAATCCGCACTTCCGGCCGTGGTCTCTTTCTACTGACAGCGACATCCACCGCTCCGGGTGTTGATTCCACGATGCGTTGGATTTTCGCAGCAACTTCGTTTGTCATCTCGATATCATGGCCTAGAATCTCAATGCTGATGGGGCGACCGCCTCCCAGAAAGGCCTTCTGGATAGCGCTAACAGCGCTTGCGGAAAACTTTTCAACACCCGGCAGTTTTGTGACTTGCTCACGAAGCTCCGAAGCGATCTCCTTGGCATGGCGACTCCGTTCTTTCTTATCAATGAGACGGCCTCCGATGCGACCGATGTTGGTCCCCTCTTCAAAACCGAGGGCCGTTAAAAAACCTTTCTTGGTCTGACCTGCCAGGGCATAACTTGCTTCCATTTCCGGAATGGCATTCACCGCTTTGAGCATTTCTTCCGTGGTTCCGGCCGTGATCTCCACTCGGGTGCCCTGCGCCATCTCCAGGACAACTTCCACTTCCCCCGAATCCACTTCTGGGAAAAATTCGGTACCGACCAATGGAATCAGTGCCAGACTGCCGATGAATACAATTATTATGAGTGAAAGCACAATCTTGCGGTGTCTCAGCCCCCACTCCAGAACATGGGAATAGCCGGCTTCGATTTCATTCAGCAAACGCTCGCTCCATACAAATACCGGATTGAGCTTTCTTTGGTCCCGTGAACGGAGCAAACGGGAAGCAGCCATGGGGGTCAACGTCAATGAAACGAAGAGCGAGGCCAGAATCGTGATCAGGATCATGAACGCCAACTGCCCAAAGATGATGCCGGCGATCCCTTTCACTAAGAGAAGAGGGGCGAAAACAGCCACAATGGTCAACGTTGACGCGGCCACCGCCATGCCCACTTCTGATGTTCCCTCCACGGCGGCCAGCCTCGGAGACATGCCATCGTCCACATGCCGTACGATGTTTTCAAGTACGACGATGGCATCGTCCACCACCATTCCCACGGCGATGGCAAGACTCATCAGGGAAATGACATTGATGGTGTATCCCATGATAAAGAGGCCGATAAAGGCAACGATGATAGAGAATGGAATTGCCAATGTGACAACCAGGCTGGTACGAAACCGCCGGAGAAACAGGAAACAGACGACAATGACCAAAATACCTCCCACGACGGCGGATTCGGTCAAACTATTAATCATCGCATAAATGTGATCGGAGTTATCCAGAATCTCATGGATTTCAATGTCCGCCGGCACTTCGGTCTTTATTGTCTTGAGGCATTCTTTTATGGCCTCGATCACGTTGACGGTGTTGGCTCCGGACTGCTTCTGAATAATCAAGGCAACCGCAGGAAGCCGTCCGGAACGCGCCCACTCCTGCGGCTCCTCAAAGGCATCGGTGACCGTGGCCACATCTCTGAGCCGCACAAGCGCGTCGCCGTTGCTGCCTATCACCGTATTGGCGATTTCCGCTGCATCCCGATAGCGCCCCGCCACCCTGATCTGGAGTTCATTCCTCCCGATCTTTGCGGTGCCCACCGGAAGGTTCAGGTTTTCGGCAACAAGAACATTTCTGATCTGCTGGACAGAAAGGTGATAAGCCTCTATTGCTTCGCGATCGAAATGCACATTGATCTGTCTTTCCCGACCACCGACATAGACGACAGCGCCCACGCCGGGCACGCGTTTCAACGGATCGGCGATCTGCTTGTCCACAATTCTGTAAAGATCGGGACTGCTTTCTTCCGCCGTCACCGTCATGATGAGCACCGGCACCATGGAACTGCTGAACTTGAAGATAAAGGGGTCTTCCGCTCCATCGGCAAGGTCCGGCTTGGCAAGATCGATCTTCTCCCGGATATCGTTGACCGCAACATCCAGGTCGGTGCCCCAGTTGAATATGCAATTGACGATGGCGATGTTGTCTTTGGACTTTGACTCCAGCCGGTCGAGATTCGGTGTGGTGGAAAGCTGGTCTTCCAGGTACTTGGTCACCTCCGACTCAACATCCGTGGCGGAAGCCCCCGGATAGGGTGTGATGACACTCACGGCCGGAGGTTCAATATCCGGCAACAAGTCGAGGTTGAGCCTGAAAAAAGCCACGCAACCCAGCAATGTAATGGCAGCGAAAACCATAACGGTCGTGACCGGCCTGCGGACGGATATCTCCGGTAATTTCATTTCTGTTCCCCTTGCTTGTCGTCACCGTCAGCTTCAAAAAAGTCGACTTCCGTCTTAAGGTCCCGAAGGCATTTGCTTTGCTCGTGCGAACATATCCTGGCCCAGGCAATAACGCTGATCCAACCTGCTGCGACAAGAGAAAGGATAGCGGCGGTTTTTCCAGGAAAATGGGTTGTGATGGCCCAGATTGCCAGTGCCCCAGATGTGATTCCAACAATCAGCCAGACGAATAGATGGCAAGTGCACGGATCACGATCAGGGACCGGAGGAGAGAACCAAATCCGTTCCCCGATCTCAGTCCGTTCGAATTCTGCGTCATCAAGGTTTGTTTCAATTATCCTGTTCTTGAACTTGACAACGACAATCTTCCTTTCGGGCCGTCCACTGAATGATTCCATTCTTTTTTTCTCGATCACTTCTCCTTTGACCCTCAGAGAACGCAGACGATCAACGAGGCGTTTTTCTTGTAACTGACAAATATTAATTCCCATCTTCCGTCCTCCCCGGTAAAAAACCTCCTGGCAAATCTCTTTTGGCGGCACACTTCCATCTTTCTTTGAGCTGCACCATGGCTTCTCGGTACCCCTCGGCAATGGCCTCCTCGGCCCGATGGAATTCGAGAAAACGAACATCCCCCAGCTTCGGCCGAATCAGCAGATCGGGCGGATCGGTTGCCAATCTTGTTGCGGTGATCTGCACTTCCATAATATTGATTGCAGTCGTCAACACATCAAAGATATTTGGCACGGGGTCCCTTTGCAGCCACTGGCGCACTTGCGATAACGCGGGCGAACCGAATTCGCTGAGCCTGTTGGTCAGATCCTGCGCGATTCTCCATTCTGCGGGCTGGGGCTGAACAACCATACCTGCCACCGATGAATCAACCGGAGCGATGCCGGCGGTACTCCTTTTGTCGATAATGTCATGGTTCAAATCAACAGCGATGACGTAATCCGCTCCCATTTTCCTGACAGCGCTCACCGGCACGGGGTTGACCAGCCCTCCATCCACCAGAAAGCCGCCGTTTTTCCTGACCGGCGTGAAAATGCCCGGAACCGAGATGCTCGCGCGGATTGCCTCTATGAGGTCCCCTTTGTTCAACACGACCTCACGACCCGTGGCCAGGTCGGTGGCAACCGCGCAATAGCGGAGAGGTAATTCTTCAATGTTCATTTCTCGAACATGAGAACGAAAGAAATCGCTGATCTTCTTTCCATCAATGAGTCCCGACCTCGGAAAAGTTACATCCAGGAAGGAAACAATCTGTTTCCAGTCGAGCTGACGGGCAAAATTTTCCAGCACATCCATTTTGCCAAGGGCACATGCGGCCCCTACCAACGAACCAATGCTGGTGCCGGCGACGTACCTGATTTCTATTCCTGCCTCAGCTAGTGCCTGCAATACACCGATATGAGACCATCCCCGTGCGGAGCCGCTACCCAGAGCCAGGCCGATATTTTTCGGAAAACCTGAGCTATCGTCCGACATGTTCACCGCCGTTCTTCTTGAAAAGTTGTCCCCCAGAGTTATCCGTCCCATTCTTGTTCAAAATATCTTGCACGCTTACCTCCATGCCTGACTGTAAACGTCCCGCTCCGCTGGTGACCACTTTGTCATTCTCAACCAAGCCGCCCATCACTTCGGCAAATTGGTCATCCATGGCCCTAATTTCGACCGTTCGCTTATGGGCCTTATTTCCTTCCACCACAAAAACGTAATAGGTGCCGCTGCCGGGGAGGCGTTGCAAGGTTTCACGGGGAACGGCAAGGGACCTTCTTTTCTCTGCCGAAAGCTTCACCCTGGCATACATTCCGTCCACCAACTTCCCGGACGGATTCGGCACCTCGATTCTCATGCGGAAAGTACGCGTCTTTCGGTCCACCAATGGATTGATAACGGTTACTTTCCCTGAATACTCATGTCCCGGGAAGGCGTCTGTCGTGATCAGCGCAACAGTTCCAACGACAATCCGGCCAATGTCTGCTTCCGGCAAATCGACATCCAGGTTCAGAGATGTTTGGTCCACGATTAGCAGAAGTCGGCCGCCGGGAGCGACCGCCTGACCGATTTCCACATTTCTCTCCACGACAGCGCCGCCGATAGGCGATCGGATATCTGCATCCTTGAGATGTTCCAGCGCTGTCTCCAAGGCGGCCTTTGCCTGGTCCCTCTGTGCTCGGGCGTAGAACACCGCTTCCTTGGCGCTTTTAAAGGCCGCTTCTGATGCATCAAAGCGACTTTGCGGAATCACTTTTTCCTTCAGCAGTTCGATTGCGCGTCGGTATTCTTTCTCGGCCTGTTCAAAATGGGCTTCAGCCTGCGGAACTGCTGCTTCCGCAGCTGCTAGCGCCGCCCGGGCCTGCTTGACGCCGAGATCATAGTTTGTTCTGTCCAGTTTTATAACGACCTCACCGGCATTGACGCGCTCACCGATATCAACCAGAACCCGGCTCACCGTTCCTGCCACCTTGGGGCTTAGCGGACTCGTGTCTCGGGCTTTCAAGGTGCCGACGGCGCTGATTTCATCAGCGAATTCGTGCGGGACAACAGATGCGATTGTGACAGGCAACGCCTTGCCCGCCGCGTTCGGATCTTCATCTTTTTGCCATTGCTTCCTGGAAACTTGGACAGCCAAGAACGCAATAACAGCAGCCGCAATAGCAATGGATATATAGACTCCTCTTCGTCTCATTCGGCAGACTCCTTTTCCTTGATATCAGGCGGCTCTATCACCATTACGCCCACCGCTCGATGAAGGGCGGCAAGGGCAACGTTGTAATCAAAAAGAGCCTGTGTGTGATTCGCTTCAGCTCGACTTAAGGCCGTACGAACGTCCAGCACGTCGGTATTTGTGCCTTCTCCTGCCCGGTAGCTGGCTCTTGCCAGGCGGTAAGCCTCCCTGGCTGTCTTCAGTGCACTCTCAGCCGCATCGATATTCTTTTCTGCTTTTCCGAGGTCCAGGAAGGCTTGGCGCACTTCAAGACGAATGCGATCTGTCGTTTTATCTCGCTGGATTCTCACCTGAACCAGTTGGGATTTCGCCTCTCGGACCTTAGCCGCAGTCTCCCCCCAATTCCAGAGGGGAAGCTGTGCCCCTACTCCGATTGTCCAGTGGTCACCGCCTTCCAGGTCCCGGAAATCGCCTTCCATGTATTCGTAACGCCCTTCCAGGGCGATGGTCGGCAAATATTCTCCCCGGGCTGCCTTGAGTGCCTGTTCCGCGGCCGCCACCTGGGAATCCATTGCAGACAGTTCGGGACGTTGCGAAAGGGCCAACTCGGTCAACGACGAAAGATCCGCCCCCGGCCCGGGCGACCGCACCAAGGCTTCCGTCAAACGGACTGATTCTTCAAGGGGCATGCTCAGCAAGTTCTTGAGTGCAGAATATGCCAGGTCGACGGCGTTGTCAGCGCCATTCAGATCTTTGCGGGCATTGGCAAGTTCCGTTCGGGTGCGAAGCAGGTCAATTTCCGGATTCGCCCCTTTCTCCACCAGAATCGCCACGTCATGTTCATGCACATTGAGAAGATCGACGGCCTCCACGGCAACACCTTGAAACGCTTCGGCCAACTGTGCGGTCCGATAAGCGCGTGTAACCTGGAAAACGACTTCCTCTTCAACGGCCCTGTTCTCTTGAGCTTGAGCGTCTCGTGAATACTGGGATGCCTTGCGCGCCGCATTCAATCGCCCTCCCGTGAAAATGGGCTGCCGGATGACGAGCCCCGCCTTGTATTGATCACGATCCATGAAGGTCAATGATTGCGGTCCCATTGCAAAACTCAACTCCTCGTCCAGTCGTGTATAGGAAGCCTCCGCCCCCAAAAATGGGAGCATAGCCGATCTGGCCTGAGTTATCTTTGTATTGGCTTGAGTCAGGGCTTCCCGTGTAAGGCGGATATCGTAATTCTGTTGCAACGCTATTTTCAGGCAATCGCTTAACGAAAGGTGTATATTGCCATCCTTTTCGAGCTTGCGAAGCTCCTCAACGGGAGCAGAGGGACGATTGCCTTCTATTTCCGGCGATTTTTCGGCGATTGCATCGGAATGGCCGTGCAACGGCTCGGCGGCAGCGCTAATAGAAATACAACCCGCTGTCAGCAGCAATCCACCTCCCACCAGAAGCATAACCATGGTGCGAGCTGTTATCCTTAAGGCTTTTTTCATTCGGCCATCACCCCTTTGAGAAACATGTCACTGATCACCGGGGCATTCGCCTTGTATGAATGCCGTTCCGGATCTTCCAGCCAACAGAAGAGAAAAGCGTTGGTGATTCCCTCCAGGGCCACGGCCATATAGTAGGGGTTCAGATCGCGAAGCACGTTTTTGCGAATACCTTTTTCCAGTGTCGAAGCCAGTTGCTCTACCAGTTCGTCATAAAGCTTGCGAATGTCCTGATCGAGACCGGCCTTGATGTTGAAACTCGCACCCCGCGTTTCAGCAAAATAGAGCCGCAACGTGGCAACGTCATCGGCAAAGATCCCCGCTTTAGCGGAAATGTAGTCTTTGAGAATAGTCAGGACGTCACCTTCCCTCGAAAGGACTCCGCTCAGGGTATGATGATATTCCGCTGCCTTTTCCATCATGAGGGCCTTGTAGAGGTGCTCCTTGTTCTTGAAGAATTTGTAAAGCGTTCCGATGGCAAACTCTGCTCTTTTTGCAATCTCGTGCATGGATACGTTGTGGTATCCTTTCTTCGAGAAAAGCTCGAGTGCAGCGGCAAGCATCTGCCGACGATGTCTGCGTTTTTCTCTTTCCCGACGTGGGAGCTTTTTGTCTTGCATTACTCGACCTCCATATGCTTGGGCGGTATCAGATACTGCTAAATGACGACAAATTCTATAATGTGACATCTGCTTCAGATTATAAAACAAGATGTTCCCATGTCAAGCGGAAATGTAAAAAAACCTGATATTTTCCTATGGAATAGAACCTCGGGCAGAGATAAGGTGCGGCATGGGTTTCTATTAGGGCATACGGTTCTTGACCAGCTTCGCCCACATCTTGCGCTGGCGGTGCCAATGGGCGACGGCGGTGATGGGGCGGACATCCTTCTCACGGATTGGATTACGGCCTTTGACCGTGCGAGGCAGATACAGGAGCGCTTCCTGAATGTCGGGGGCCAGGTTGAGCAGGTTCATGATCTGCGTGATCCTGGCCCGCGTCACGTAACCGAGTCGTGCCAGATCAGCATAATCACGCACTTCGCCGCAGCCCACCAGCCCGTCGTAGCGGATCGCCAGAGCCATCAGGCGCGAAATGCGGGGCACGTTTCCCGGCTCGATGTTTCGGTCTTTACCTGATTGGGCATTGCCGTTTTTCCGGCTGTTCTTTGGCTGGAAGGTGAAGGATACCTCCAACTGACTCAGTCCGGTTCCCGAAGCGTCCGGTGTACGATGTTTCATGCCGTTCCCTCCACGTCTCTGACGGCAGCCTCACTGCACAGCGCTTTTATCCCCGGCGACCGGAATGTGACCGTCACCTTGCCGTCCCGTCCGTCATAGCCGACGCGTTCGACGAGCAACCGAACGATCCGGGTCTGTTCGCGGGGCGACAGGGATTCCCACACCGGGGCGAAAGCCGTCAGGGCTTTGGCCAGGTCACCTTCATCCACGGCTTCATTCTGGATGGAAATGACCTCTTCACGGATGGCGGTCATCCGTTGATCCAGGGACCCGATCTGGTCCTGAAGGTCGGCCAGTTGATCAATCGCCAGTTTCTGGTCTGAGGCTACGGAAAAGGACTCGCTCATCAGTTTCTGAACCCTGGCGTGCAACCGCTTGAGCACCCGTTCATGGCTTTGCCGTTCCTTTTTCAGTTCCGCCAGCCGTTTTTCGCTTTCCTCTCTGACCTTCGCCGCCGTGGCCGCGATGATCGTCTCGTTGCTTCCGATGCCGCGGATGTGTTCAACCACCGCGTTCTCGATTTCCTGGGCGTTGAGCGACTTGCTCGGGCAGGACGACCAACCCCGCTGCTGGGCGTTGAGGCACACGTAATATCGGTATAGTCTGCCGTTCTTGTTGGTGTAGGTATGGAGCATGCCGGTGCCGCAGGGCGCACAGTAGAGAATTCCTTTCAAGAGCGCACCGTACTTGTTGCGCACCGCATTGCCGCCTGTTCGCCCGTTTCTCCGGAGCGTATCCTGGACCCGTTGCCAGAGATCGATGTCCACGATCCCGTCGTGTTCACCATCATAGATGGTTCCTTTGAAGGCGACCTTGCCGGTGTAGGTCACGTTGGTCAGAAGCCGAAACAAACTGCCTTTGTTGAACGGCTTACCACCCCGGTCCTTGCCCTTTTGGGTGGTCCATCGCTTGGCGTGCCAGCCCCTTCGTCCGAGTTCCTCAACCACCGGGATCATGGCCTGATGTTCGAGATAGAGCTGGTAGATCGCTTTTACCTGGGCGGCTTCCTCTTCGTTTACCACCAGCTTGCCGCCTTGCCGGTCCACGTCGTATCCCAGGATAGGCTGGCCGCCGATCCACTTTCCCTTCCTGCGGGCTGCGGACATCTTGTCCCGTGTGCGCTCCGAGATGATTTCCCGCTCGAACTGGGCGAACGAGAGCAGGATATTCAAGGTGAGCCGCCCCATGGAGCTGGTCGTGTTGAACTGCTGCGTGACCGATACGAAGCTCACGGCATGCTTGTCGAACAGCTCCATCATGCGGGCGAAATCCAGGAGGGAACGGCTGAGCCGATCCACCTTGTAGACCACCACGCAGTCGATCTCACCGGCTTCGATGTCGGCAAGCAACCGTTTGAGCGCCGGACGCTCCATGTTACCGCCGGTGAAGCCGCCGTCGTCGTAGCGTTCCGGCAGGCAGACCCAGCCCTCGTGCTGCTGGCTCCTGATGAATGCTTCGGCCGACTCGCGCTGTGCGTCCAGGCTGTTGAATTCCTGATCGAGCCCCTCGTCGGTGGACTTGCGGGTATAGATGGCACAACGGACCAGGCCGTCGCGGCGCTGGGGCGGGGCTCCCGTTCCTCTGGCCTGTTCCGCCTGGGTGTAGCTTCCTTCGTTCAAGGTCATACTCATCCGGTCCTCCTTCTACGTTTTTCGGCCGTTCCGCTCGCGGGCGTGCCGTCGCCTGCGAGGCCGAAGAAGAGGAAGCCGTTCCACTTGGTGCCTGTAACCTCGCGGGCGATGGCGGAGAGCGACTTGTACCGCCGCCCCTCGTACTCGAACCCTTCATCGAGCACCTTCACCACCACGCTTCGACCCTTGTATTCTCTTACGAGCAGGGTGCCGGGCAGGGGCAACCGACGGTCGCGTGAGGCCGGGAGCCTTCCGCGCACGCTCCGGGCCCGCTCCTCGGCCGAGCCGGACTTGTGCCGGGCGCGGGGAGCGCGGATTCTGAGGTCGGCGTCGTCGGCCAGCTCCTCGGCGCGCCGCCGGGCCCGCTCGGAGAGGTCGCCTTCGGCGAGGGCCTGGAGCCGCCAGGCGATCCGCTTGCGCAGAAAGTCCTTGTGGTGGGAGCGCGTCTCTTCGCCGAAGACCTCGAGGTACTTCTCCCGGAGCTCCCCGACCGTCATCCGGGAGAGGCTCATGATCTCCTTGTAGGTGTCCGTGTTCATCCGAAACCTCCTTTCGACGTTCTCTTTTCCACGCCACGGCCAGGTGGTCTCCGCGGCTTCTCGGGGCGCTAACCCCTTGTGGAATGAAGGCTTCGGTGGCCCGAAACATCAAGGCGTTTCTCCGTAAACGCCTCAGATTCGTGGACTTGCGCCACATTCCCCTCCGAATCTTGGGAATCAGAGGGAAGTCTTCGGCCTTTCCGGTAGCGCATGTAGCCCTGGGCCAGGATTGAGACGACTTCGGCGGTCACCGCTTCAATCGTGTCGGGGATGTTGGTTTCAGCCTGCATCCGGTCCTCCTTCGCGGAAGGCCGCTGGAAGGACCGTTGTGGATGCCGCGGGATGAACGACCTTGGTCAGGAACCGTTGGAGCCCGTCCGATATCGCTCGAGAGCGATGTCGCCGGCACCCACAACGGTCTCCGTTCTCACGGCCGCATCCGCTGTCTGGTGATCAACTTGCCGCCGAACCCCTTGGTCCGGCTTCCGGCTGATACCTACCGGAGGATCGAGTTTGATGTCGGCGCAGGCTCTGTGGGGAACCGGGCTGTTAAATAGCCGGATTCAAAAAGCGGAGAATGGGAGAATCAGGAAAGGACATTTGCGAAAACCGCGGCTGAACCCCCATGGTTGCATCGCAACCCCGGGCGGAGAGCATCGAAACGGAGAATCGGGAAGGATGTGCCCGTCGGCGTAAGTCGGCGAAGACAGGGCAGAAACGACAATACCCCGTGGGGATCAACCCACAGGGTATTGCGTTAAATAAGAACCGCTGATTTCAGCGGATAGAATTTTGGCTCCCCGGGACGGACTCGAACCGCCAACCTAGTGGTTAACAGCCACCCGCTCTGCCGATTGAGCTACCGGGGAACTTAAGCAGGAGAGATATATAGCAACATTGACTAAAAGTGTCAACATTTTTTTTCGTTTTTTTTACACTGTTTAAACATCAAAATTAACCAGTTTGACTTCCTCTTCCAACATTATCCCTGTCTCATTATAAACCTTATCCTTAACATGTTGGATAATATTGTATATGTCTAAGCTTGTTGCTCCACCAAGATTAATAATAAAGTTTGCATGTTTTTCAGAAACTTTAGCATTACCCACCCTATACCCTTTCAAACCACAACCTTCAATCAAAGTCCCGGCGAAATTACCTTTAGGTCTTTTAAAAACAGAGCCGCAACTGGGATAATCGATGGGCTGTTTTGACCACCTTTTAGAAAGGATTTCCTCCCTTCTGTACATATTTGCTCCTTTTCTCAAAAAAAAGCCCGCTTCAACAACTATTTTTTTATCTAAACCTGAGCTTCTGTAAGTAAAATTTATTTCGTTCTTTTTCAGTAGAGTAACTTTACCGGACATATCAATGGTTTTTACATAATCAACGACATCCTTTATCTCAGTGTCAAATGCCCCTGCATTCATAAAAACAGCTCCACCCACACTGCCGGGGATACCTGATAAGTCTTCTATACCACCCAAATTATTTGAAATAGAAAATTTTACAATATCATCAAGCAGGCAACCTGCTCCACTGACAAGCATACTACCATCTATCAAAGCATACCTGTTAAGATTTTTCAAACTAAGCACTACCCCGTCAAAGAAATTATCAGAAAATAGCACATTACTCCCTTTGCCAAGGATAAAAAATTTTTCATTTTTCAAGTAAATTAAGGATTCTCTCAAATCTTGAGTTGTATAAGGTTCTAAAAAAAGTTTTGCACTCCCACCGGTCATATAGCTTGTGTGTTTTGACAACGGCTCATTTTTAATTATTCTCATTTTTTGGTAATCCCCGCATCTTCAAGAGCTTTTGTGCATTTGCATTCATCCGTATTCGGAATATTTTTACTATACAACTCTAAAATTTCTTTCAATTTTTCTTCACTCTTCTTTATTGTTTCTATTACTTCTGAGGTTGTCAGTTTATTTTTCGAAATACCAGCAGCAAAATTAGTCACAATACTCACATTTGCATAACAAATCTCAGCTTCCCTTGCCAGCGTTACCTCAGGAAAAAGGGTCATACCGACTATATCGGCACCGAGAGTCTTATACATTTTAATTTCGGCAGCCGTTTCAAGCCTTGGCCCGTTAGTACATACATAAACACCCTTATTTTTGATGCCAAAAGAAAAATCTTTTGACAGAGTGATTAGCTTATCTCTGATCGTTTCGCAGAAAGGGTATGTTAAATCTATATGAACTATATCATTTTCTTCGTAAAACGTATTTGCTCTGCCACATGTCATATCGATAGCATTATCAGGAATAACAATATCCGAAGGCTTTAAATCACTTGCAATCCCACCGACAGCATTAAAAGAAAGTATTTGGCTGACCCCAATTTGTTTGAATCCGTCAATATTTGCTCTGTAATTTACTTTGTGTGGGGCAAGGGTGTGATTTGCTCCGTGCCTTGATAAAAAATAAAATTCAACTCCCCCTTTTCTAAAAAGTTTGTAAGGTGATGAAGGTTTGCCAAAAGCAGAGCTGACTTCAATATCTTCTATAAACTCAAAACCGTTGATAGAATAAAGTCCGCTTCCCCCTATTATCCCAATCTTCATTTTTACCCCTTTTGTTTTGAAGGCTTTGGAAGATGCCAGTTTTTATAAATTGCGATAAGCCTTATAGTTATTACTATTGCGATGCAAATAACTACATTAAGAGTCTTATTTAAATTTAGCCGATCAAAAAAAGCAAATATTAGACCTCCTACAATGCAAGCAGATGCATAAATCTCTTTTTGTAATACCAAAGGGACCTCGCCTTGCAGAATATCTCTTACCATTCCACCCACTGTGCCGGTCATAACCCCCATAATTATCGCACCAAAATATCCTATATGATAACTAATACCCACTGAAATCCCAATCACGGTAAATACTCCAAGCCCTATTGCATCCATTATAAGAAGCGTCTTAAACTTTTTTTCCACAAAAGAGCTAAAATAAAATGTGATTACTGAGGCCAAAATAGATATAAAAAGATATGTAGTGTTTTGGAAGATAAAAGGAGGGATTCTGCCCACAAGCACATCTCTTATTGTGCCTCCGCCAACAGCCGTGACTACACCTAAAACGGTTACACCGTAAAGGTCAAGGTCTTTCCTGACACCTGCTATGGCACCGCTCATAGCAAAAGCAAATGTCCCTAAAAGGTCAAGTACATATAAAACATTCATCAGTCTTTTGATAAGTTAAATTTGTTTTTCGTCATACCTGCCAAATAACTGTCATGTGTCACGACAAGTATGGTAAGCCCGTCATCATTTAACTTTTTAAATATTTCAAATATGCTGTAACTGTTTGCCCTATCAAGATTACCTGTAGGCTCATCAGCCAAAAGTATATGCGGCTCGTTAATAAGTGCTCTTGCAATAGCCACCCTCTGCTGTTCACCACCGGAAAGCTCGGAAGGGTAGTGATTCATTCTATCTTTCAAGCCAACTTTTTCAAGAAGATATTCTGCACTCATTTTAGCCCTATTTTTATTCCCATCCTTTATTAAGGCAGGGAACATTACATTTTCAAGCGCATTAAAATCATTTAAAAGATAATGAAACTGAAAAATAAAGCCCACATTCTCATTTCTAAACTTATCTATAAACCCGTTTGAAGAAAAAATATTTTTACCTTCAAAAAGGACTTCCCCTGAATCAGGCTTGTCAAGTCCGCCCAAAATATGCAGTAGTGTTGATTTCCCTGAACCGGAAGGACCGACGACAGCGGTAAAATCACCCTTATTTATTTGCAAACTCATATTAACAAGGACATTTACGACATGAGTAGCTTTTTTAAAGCTCTTATATATATTTTTAGCTTCCAGTATAAGATTATTCATTTCTCAATGCCTCAATCGGGTCTAATTTGGAAGCGTGAATGCTCGGGATTATAGAAGATATAAAAGTAATCACAATTGCTGAGATACTCACCAAAATAAACACTTCAGGGACAATTTTTACAGGAATCCTGTCCATAAAATATACATCTTCAGGCAAAGAGATTATCTTATAGTTTTCAAGCACATAGCAAATAGCATATCCTATAATATTTCCTACAGCTATACCTATCAAACCTATTATCAGCCCCTGCCTTATAAAAATATTTCTTATAAATTTACTGCTTGCTCCCATAGCTCTGAGGATTGCGATATCCCTCTTCTTGTCCTTAACCGTCATTGTAATCAAACTCATTATATTAAACGAAGCAACTACAGTAATAAGAGTTAGGATGATAAACATTGCAGCTTTCTCAAGCTTTAGAGCAGAAAATAGATTTTGATTCATACTAAACCAATCTCTTGACCACAATGGGAATCCAAGTTTTTTTCTGATAGCGTGAGAAATTTCTCCTGCCTTATTTACATCAAAAACACTTACACTAAAACCTGTCACTATATCATCAAGCTCGAAGAACTTTTGTGCAGCTTTAAGAGGGATAAGTGTCAATGTGTTGTTATATTCATACATTCCAGTATCAAATATACCCGTTATTTTAAAGCGTTTCATCCTGGGGGTAAAGCCAAGAGGCCCTTTTTTGCCAAAAGGGGAAACCATAACTATCTCATCCCCAACGGTAAGAGCCAAACTGTTTGCCAAGTCTTTTCCAATTACAATATTAAAATCTTCACCGTCAAGAGACTTTAAATCCCCTTCTTTCATATATTTCTCAATATTTGTAACATTGATTTCAGTTTCAGGCACGATTCCCCTTACAATAACACCACTGACGCTTCTTTCACTTGTAAGTAAGACCTGATTTAGCAAAAATGGTGAAACCCCTTTAACACCTTCCACTGTCTTAATTTGTGATTCTACTTCCTGCCAATTGGATATCGGAGAAGAGTCAATTCTATTAACAATAATATGCGAATTAGCTCCCAATATCTTATCTCTTAAGTTATTTTCAAATCCAATCATTACGTTTATGACCACTATTAAAGTAGCAACTCCCAAAACAATACCAATAATTGATATTGCCGAGATAAAAGACAATACTCGGGTTTCTTTTCTGCTTTTTATATATCTTAAAGCAATAAAATTAGATAGCTTCATCTATTCCCACTCAATTGTTGCAGGTGGCTTAGAACTTATATCGTATGTAACACGATTTATCCCCTTAACCTCATTTATTATCCTGTTTGAGACTTTTGCCAAAACTTCATAAGGGATATGAGCCCAGTCTGCAGTCATACCATCAAGACTTGTAACAGCCCTTAATGCTGCTACATGCTCGTAAGTCCTTTCGTCCCCCATAACTCCGACTGACCTTACAGGTAATAAAACGGTAAAAGCCTGCCATATTTCATTGTAGAGTCCAGCCTTTTTTATCTCTTCTATAAATATTGCATCTGCCAGTCTTAACACATCCAAACGTTCTTTTGTAACTTCACCTAAAACCCTTATAGCAAGCCCCGGTCCCGGGAAAGGATGCCTGCCAATTATTTCAGCAGGCAAGCCAAGCTGCAAGCCAACCTGTCTTACTTCATCTTTAAAAAGTTCTCTCAATGGTTCAATCAGTTCAAACTTCATATCCTCAGGCAAGCCACCCACGTTATGATGAGTTTTAATAGTAGCTGATGGCCCTTTAAATGATACTGACTCTATTACATCAGGATATAGTGTCCCTTGAGCCAAAAAGTCAAAATCTCCTAACTTCTTGGTCTCTTCTTCAAATACCTGTATAAACAAATTACCTATTTTTTTGCGCTTGGTCTCAGGGTCGCTAACCCCTTTTAAAACTTCAAGAAACTTTTCTTCTGCATCAACATAAACAAGATTGATTTTAAAATGATTTTTAAACGTATCTATTACCTGCTCAGCCTCATTAAGCCTTAACAGTCCATTGTTAACAAAGATACACGTAAGATTTTCTCCAATTGCCTGATGAAGTAAAACTGCAACAACTGAAGAGTCCACACCACCACTAAGGGCACACAAAACCTTTTTATCTCCAACTCTTTCTCTTACTCTTTCTATTTCAGCATGAATAAAGTTGCCAGGAGTCCACACCTGCAGACATCCACAAACATCAACAATAAAGTTTTTTATAATCTTTGAGCCATTTACCGTGTGAGCAACCTCAGGATGAAACTGAATAGCATAAATAGGCTTTTCAATATGCCTCATCGCTGCAACAGGGGCATTTTCAGTAAAACCAATCACCTCAAAACCGTCTGGTTTCTTTTCCAATCTATCGCCATGACTCATCCAAACGGTAAGTTTATTATCGTTTGAAACATCTTTAAAAATATCTTTATTGTCGTTAATATTTAAAATACTCCTGCCATATTCTCTATGGTCAGCCTTTGCCACTATACCGCCAAAATGCTTGCATATAAGTTGCATACCGTAGCATATACCCAATATAGGGACATTTAGTTCAAAAACCTTGGAGTCAACATCCGGTGAGTTTGCATCATAAACACTTGAAGGCCCACCTGACAAAATAATTCCCTTTGCTCCAAACTCTTTTATCTTTTCAAAGTCAGCATTACATGGAAATATTTCACAATAAACCTGATTTTCTCTTATCCTTCTTGCAATAAGCTGAGTATATTGCGAGCCAAAATCTAAAATTAAAATCTTTTCAGAATGTATATCCACTTGCCACCTCTAATATTATTCTATGTATTAACCCAATAATTTGGAGCTTCTTTAGTAATTATAACATCGTGCACATGACTTTCTCTTAGACCTGCATTTGAAATTCTGACGAATTTTGCATTACTTCTTACCTCATCAATCGTCCTGCAGCCTAAATATCCCATACCTGACCTAAGCCCGCCAACTAATTGATAAATAGTCTGACTTAAGTCCCCTTTGTAATGTACTCTACCTTCAATACCTTCAGGAACAAATTTACTTTCTATTTCGGTATCATCCTGAAAATATCTATCCTTGCTCCCCTTTTTCATAGCACCTACGCTACCCATACCTCTATATACCTTGTAGCTTCTCCCCTGATAAAGTTCAATTTCGCCCGGAGATTCGGTAGTGCCTGCAAAAAGTGAGCCTATCATTACTACGTTTGCACCTGCAGCAATTGCTTTAACCACATCACCTGAATACTTAATCCCACCATCAGCTATAATCGGAATATCATACTTTGCTGCCATCTCTGCACAATCCATAATAGCAGTAATCTGAGGTACACCAACCCCTGCAACAACTCTTGTGGTACATATCGACCCGGGACCTATTCCTACCTTTACACAATCAACACCTGCCTTTGCTAAATCTTCTACCGCTTCAGCAGTTGCCACATTACCTGCCACAAGTTGAAGGTCAGGGTATTTTGCTCTCAATGTTTTTACCATATCTATAACTTTTTTAGAGTGTCCATGAGCTGTATCCACAACTATGACATCTACCCCTTTGTCAATAAGGGCAGCAACTCTCTCCAAAGTTTCAGGAGTAACACCTACCGCAGCACCTACCCTTAACCTGCCAAATTCATCTTTAGTGGCATTGGGATATTTGAGCTTTTTATTAATATCTTTAATTGTAATTAAACCTTTTAAGTTATAGTCCTCATCAACTACCAATAATTTTTCAATCCTATGTTCCTGCAAATGCTCTTTTGCTTCTTCCAGTGAGGTTCCAACTGGAACAGTCACAAGATTTTCTTTCGTCATGTACTTTTCAATAGGGTCAGAAACATTTTTAACAAATCTTAAATCTCTGTTTGTAAGAATACCATAGAGCTTTCCATTTTTAGTCACAGGGATACCTGAAATTTTATATTTGGACATCAAAGCAAGAGCGTCTTCTACATTCTTTCCATATTCAATAGTTATTGGATCAACAATCATACCGCTTTCTGACCTTTTAACCTTATCTACCTCTTCAGCCTGCTCTTCAATACTCATATTTTTATGGATAAACCCGATGCCACCCTCTTGAGCTATTGCAATTGCAAGCTTCGCCTCAGTAACAGTATCCATTGCTGCACTTACAAGTGGAATATTTAATGTAATTTTCTTGGTAAGATTCGTCCTTGTTATAACTTCGTGAGGCAGCACATCGCTCTTTCTTGGAACTAATAACACGTCATCAAATGTTAAAGCTTCCTTAATAATTTTGTTGTCCATGTTTGTCTCCTAAACTTTAATATCCCCAATCTCTACTATATCTGAAATCTCTATCTATTGTTCTAAGACTTATTTTAGCAATTACAGGAAGTTGCCTTTTAAATTGATTTTTTCTAATCCTCTCGGCAATACTATTAATAAAATTTTCATCAAACCCTTCTTGAATAAGCTCTTCTGTCGAATACCTTTCATCTATCATTTTAAAAAGAAGCTTATCCACTTGTTGATAACTGAAACCAAGCTCATTTTCATCAGTTTGACCTTCCCACAAGTCCGCCGTTGGTTTTTTAGTAATAACTTGTGTAGGGATTTCAAGATATTCGGAAAGCTTCCACACCTGCGTCTTATACAAATCACCAATTGGGTTAATGGCTGAAGCCAAATCTCCATACCAAGTTCCGTATCCCAAAAGCAATTCAGTTTTATTACTTGTACCCAAAACCATTCCACCAACTTCAGCAGACTTATCAAAAAGTACTATCATTCTCATTCTTGCCATTACATTACCCTTGCGAAGCTTGCTCATACCATTTTGAGTATTAAAATACGGCTCAACAAAATTTGTAATTTCAACTTCTTCGAGGTTAACTTTTAAATAATCTGCAACAGCCTGTGCATCTTCTCTACTCTGACTACTGCTTGTTTTATATGGGAGATAATATAAGTGTACCCGTTCTCTCCCTAAAGCCTTTGTAGCAAGTGTAGCTGATAATGCCGAGTCAATCCCCCCGCTCAATCCAACCACAACATTCTTTAAACCAATTTTTTCAACTTCATCTTTAATAAAATCACATAATATCTTAGTAACAATCTCAGGATTAATGTTCATTGCTATCTCCAAAATCTTCAACAAACTTTTTAACCATTTTAAAATCTTCATCTCTAAAAAATGGTGAGTGAATACGTGCTCTTCTAATTTCCTTTCTATCAAAAGTTATATCTTTAACCTGCTCATCAAAAAGTTTTAACTCAATAATAGATTTACCAAACGGTGAAAATGCAGTAGACCCCCCCCAAAAAGTCACCCCCTCTTCAACTCCAACCCTATTAACAAAAACTACATTAACAGTTAGGTTTGTAGCAATATATTTCAAAGTGTTATACCAAAGTTCTTTTGGATAAAAACTATCCTCAAATATCCCTCTTGCAGGACTATTTGAAACAACAAATATCGTATCCACATTTTGTCTACTTAATGTCAATATTGATGATAAGTGTAGAGCATCTTCACAAATCAACATTCCACATTTAAAATATTTAGTATCAAAAGCCTTAAAATTATTACCAGCTGCAAAGTACCTTGATTCTTCAAACATAGTATAGTTTGGCAAAAAAACCTTTTTATGAAGGTGCACTATTTTACCACTTTCAAAATAGCCACATGAATTATAAAATAGGTGTCTATTATCTTCGTAAACAAAACCGGCTACAATAGAAATTTCTTTCGAATATTCTTTTAATCGCTGTATGATGTTTGACTCTTCATTTAATGCAACATCATAAACCAAATCACGCAAATTGTAACCACTTAAAGAAAGTTCAGGAAAAGCAATTAAATCTTGATTCTTTTTAATAGCATCTTCAATATGTTTAAAATGTATTTCTGCATTTTTAGCAATGTTGCCCAAAGAAGGTTTTATCTGTGCCAATGAAATATTAATCATTGTCGCTCCTTACAAAATGTCCTGACTTACCACCTTTTTTTTCAATAAGCTTTACATCACTGATAACCATCTCTTTATCTACCGCTTTACACATATCATAAATTGTCAGAGCTGCAATACTTACACCTGTCAAAGCTTCCATCTCAACACCGGTTTTTCCACTTAATTTTACCGTAACAGATATTTTTACCCTTGAGTTTTCCATTTCAGGGATAAAGTCTATGTCAACGGATGAAATATTAAGAGGATGACACATTGGGATAAGGCTCGATGTTTGCTTTACCCCCATAATGCCGGCTACTCTTGCAACTTCAAACACATTCCCTTTAAAAATCTTGTTATCAAGAATTCTCTCTAACGTTTCTCTCTTCATACTTATATAACCGGTGGCAGTAGCTTCTCTTGCGGTAACACTTTTATCAGTTACATCAACCATTCTACTTTTTCCATTTTCATCAAAATGTGTAAATTCCATAGGCACACCTTAAGGATAGTATTTAAACACTTCTTCCAATGGGATGTTTGATTTGACAAAATTCCAAATCATCCCCTTTTTGTTTTTTATTACTTTAAACTGTTCATCATCATACTTATATTCAAAAGTTGCATATAATACTTTTTCTTCCAATTTGCCATTATTATTATACTTATACAAGTTTATTCTGTAAAATTCAGCTTCATAAATCATCATTTTAAAAAACAACAGCTCTATAAAATCCTTAAGCTCTTCCGCAAACGGATTTTCCTTTCCTGCAGTTCTTTCATTTTCAAATTTAGTTTTCGTAGTATAAACAATTTCAGCCTTAAGAAAACCATCTTTAAAAAGCAGATCCATATACTCAAATTGAGGCACAATCCCTTCCTGCTGAAAGTACATTGATTCACTAAAATTTATATTAAACCTCTCAATTACGGATTTTAACTCTAGACTTACTTTATTATATTTATAAGAATTTTTAATAGCTTCTTTTTTTAATGTATTTTTAAAATCTACATCATCCCTTTTAATATATCCCGTTTTCGTATTATTTATTTTAACTTTAAGCCATTCTTCCTCATCAACTTCAAATACTATGAGCTTAGTCCCTCTGTAAAATCTTCTTAATATTTTTGCCTTTTCGTCCGGATTTTCATAAATATTAGCAACCTGTTTTTTAACTATACCCACAAACTCAACAGCATCGCCATCTGTTTGAGAAAAAGCATTCATACTTAGAACAAAAAATAGTAAAGTACTTAAAAATATCCTAAACATTGAATCTAAAATATATTATGTCTCCATCTTTTACAATATACTCTTTCCCTTCAAGCCTCATTTTTCCAAGCTCTTTTATTTTAGTCATAGATTTTATCGCCCTAAACGTCTCAAAATCTATAACTTCAGCTCTAATAAACCCTCTTTCAATATCAGAGTGAATTTTCCCCGCTGCTTCTTTTGCAGTTGTACCACCCTTTATTGTCCATGCCTTTACCTCTTTTTCACCTGCGGTAAAAAATGTAATCAAATCGAGCAATTGATATCCGGAAACAATAAGTGATTCAAGCCCTGATTTTTCAACCCCAAGCTCATTTAAAAACTCTTTTGCCTCATCTTTGCTTAGCTCAGCAAGTTCAGACTCAATTTTTCCAGAAATTTTTACAAATGCAGCGCCCTCTTTTTGAGCGATATTTTTCACCTTTTCAACATATTCATTATCTTCGATTATTGATTCCTCATCAACATTTGCCACATACATTACAGGTTTGACTGAAATAAGTGATAAATCAGAAATATATTTTAAATCATCTTTTTCCACAACGTTTCTAAGCATCACACCGTCGCTTGCTTTTTGGTATATCTTTTCCAAAACACTTAACTTCTCTTTCAGCTCCTTATCACCGCTTTTAGCAGCTTTAGAAATCCTGTTTATCGCTCTTTCAAGTACTTCCAAATCAGCAAGTAAAAGCTCAGTATTTATTACCTCAATATCCCTTTCAGGATCAATATTGCCATCAACGTGAGTTATGTTACTATCTTCAAAACACCTGACAATGTGTGCTATCGCATCTACCTGTCTTATGTGAGTTAAAAATTTATTACCTAAACCTTCCCCTTTACTTGCACCCTTTACAAGTCCTGCGATATCTACAAATTCAATTGTCGTATAAACTACACTTTTTGGTTTTATATGCTCAACCAAAAAATCAACCCTTTCATCAGGAACATTAACTATACCTATATTAGGATCGATCGTACAAAACGGATAATTCGCACTTTCGGCTTTTGCTTTTGTGAGTGCGTTAAAAAGGGTTGATTTGCCAACATTTGGCAACCCAACAATACCACAATTAAATCCCATACTAAACCTCGATTAAATTATATGCAAAAAAGGGCAGGTTTTACCTGCCCTTAAGATTTATAACAATGGAGCTATAACCAGTGAGACGATACTCATAAGCTTTACTAATATATTCATCGCCGGACCACTTGTATCTTTAAATGGGTCACCCACAGTATCACCAATAACAGCAGCAGCGTGTGCTTCTCCACCTTTTTTCTCACCTTCCAATTCACCTTTTTCAATACCTTTTTTAGCATTATCCCAAGCTCCACCAGCATTGGCCATTAAAAGAGCAAGCAATACACCAGTAACAGTAGCACCAGCAAGCATACCACCAAGAGCATACTTACCAAGTCCAAAACCAACTACAACAGGTGCTAGAACTGCAACAAGACCGGGTAGAACCATCTCTTTCAATGCAGCAGCGGTTGATATATCAACACAAGTTTTTGGATCCGGTTTTACACCAGGCTTGCCTTCAAGAAGACCAGGAATCTCTCTAAACTGACGTCTAATCTCCTCAACCATTTGTGCAGCAGCTTTACCAACAGAAGTCATTGTAAGTGCAGCAACAAAAAATGGCAATACACCACCAATAAACATACCGATAACTACCGTAGGCTCTGTAATATTGATTACATCTACACCCGCACTACTTGAATATGCAGCAAAGAGAGCAAGTGCAGTAAGTGCAGCTGAACCAATAGCAAAACCTTTACCTTCAGCAGCAGTTGTGTTACCAATGGCATCAAGACTATCAGTAATCTTTCTTACTTCTGGTCCAAGCTCAGCCATTTCAGAAATACCACCTGCATTATCAGCAACAGGACCATATGCATCAACAGTCATTGTAACTCCAACAGTTGCAAGCATACCTACAGCAGCAATACCGATACCGTAAAGACCAGCTTGCCAGTTTGCAACAAAAATAGCTACACATATAAATATGATTGGCCAAACAGTAGACTGAAGACCTACTGCAAATCCGTGGATAATATTTGTAGCAGGACCTGTTTTAGATGCATGCATAATCCTTGTAACAGGTGCTGCAGCAGTGTAGTACTCTGTTATAAGACCGATTGCAACACCGGCAACTGTTCCAAACAATAATGCCCAAAAAACACCTGTATGTATCCCAAAGTATGCTATGGCAGCATATGCACCAAGTATAAATATTACTGCAGCAATAAGAGTTGTCATCCTTAAAGCCTTAGCCGGGTCCATGTTTTTAAGAGCATTCATTGAGAAGATACCAATAAGTGAAGCAACCAAACCAACTATTGCCAAAAATATTGGTAAAAACATTAATGCAGATTTATCTCCACCTAACAAATTCATCAGGTCAGGGGATGCTGTTGCAGCAATAGCTATTGTTGCAATAACTGAGCCAACATAAGATTCAAAAATATCAGCACCCATACCTGCGATGTCACCTACATTATCTCCAACGTTGTCAGCGATAACGCCAGGGTTTCTCGGGTCATCTTCAGGAATACCAGCTTCTACCTTACCCACCAAGTCAGCACCAACATCAGCAGCCTTTGTGTAAATACCGCCACCGATTCTTGCAAAAAGTGCAATTGAAGAAGCACCCATTGCAAAACCATTTATATACTTTGCTGATTCAGGTGTTCCAAATATTAAATAAAAAACGCCTACACCTAACAAACCCAATGAAGCGACTGCAAGCCCCATAACTGAACCGCCGTTATATGACACCAAAAGAGCAGCTGCGACACCTTTTGCCCTTGCAGCTTCACTTGTCCTAACATTTGCTCTTGTAGCCGCTTTCATACCAAAAAAACCGGCAAGAACAGAAAAAATTGCACCGGCAAGAAATGCAACAGCTGTTTTGAACCCTAAGTCAGGTGACAAAAACATCAACCCAAAAACAACAATAACAAATACAACCAAAACCTTATACTCTCTTGACAAGAAAGCCATTGCACCATCGTGAATCATATCGGAAATTTCTCTCATCTTTTCATTTCCGACAGGCTGTTTTTTAACAAAACCATAAATAAGTAAGGCCACGATAAGGCCTATTACCCCTGCCACAGGAGCGAGGTACTGCAAACCGTTTAACATTAGTTTTCCTCCTTCTTAATATTTTTATTATTAAAGCTATTCATTGCTTCTTTTAGGCCGCAATTGAGGTAGCATATTATTGCATCTTTTGCAATACTCAAAAACTCATCAAGTTTATCAAACTCTTCTTGAGTAAATTTTCCAAGCACATAATTCCTTCCGCTCACATTAGGTCTGCCTATCCCACACTTCCCCCTGATGAATTTTTCTGTATTAAGACAAGCAATAATAGACCTTATACCGTTGTGTCCGCCCGCTGACCCTCCGAGTTTAAGTTTAAACTTTCCAAACTCCATATCCAAATCGTCATGAACAACAAGTGTATTTTCACTCTCAATCTTAAAATAATTTGCAAGACTTGCAACCGAATCACCGCTTAGATTCATATAGGTTTGAGGTTTTAGGAAATACACCCTTTTCCCATAAATATCAGCAACTGCATAATCCCCCTTGAATCCGCCTTTAAAGTTCAAACGAAAATGCTCTGCCAACAAATCCAAAACCATAAAACCAATATTGTGGCGGGTAAGGGCATATTCTGCCCCCGGATTGCCTAAGCCTACTATTAAATACTTATCAGACATTTTTAATAATTAAATAATGAACTTATGCTCTCTTTTTTATAAATTCTCAAAATAGATTCTGCAAAAAGATTTGCAGTTGAGAGTACTTTTATTTTACCGTTGTTCAAAACCTCTTTGCTGGCATTTATCGTATCGGTGATAACAACCTCTTCAAGCTTGCTATTGATAATTCTCTCGAGAGCCGGTCCGCTTAATACACCATGAGTTGCTGCCGCAATAACAGATTTTGCCCCTTGCTCAATCACTGCTGAGGCAGCTTCAGTCAATGTCCCAGCAGTATCAATCATATCATCTATAATAATTACTTTTTTGCCTTTTACATCCCCTACTACATGCATAGCCTTTGCAACATTGGGGCCTGTACGCCTTTTATCAATAATAGCAAGGGAAGTATCCAATATTTTGGCGTAGCCTCTTGCCCTTGGCACTCCACCTGCATCAGGAGACAAAACCACATAACTTTCACCACAAGCCCCTTTTTCTTTAAGATAGTTGGTGATAATAGGGGTTGCATAAAGGTTGTCCACCGGAATATCAAAAAATCCCTGAATCTGCCCCGCATGCAAATCCATAGTAACAATTCTATCTATACCTGATGTGGTAAGCAGATTTGCTACAAGTTTTGCAGTTATTGGCACTCTTGGCTCGGTAGTCCTGTCCTGCCTTGCATAACCAAAGTAAGGCATAACTGCAGTAATAGAGTTTGCAGATGCCCTTTTCAATGCATCTACCATTATCATCATTTCCATCATGTGGACTTCGGCAGGAGCTGATGTTGACTGTATTAAAAATACATCTCGTCCTCTAACACTTTCATTAATTCTTATAAAAATCTCACCGTCGCTAAATTTACTCACAGTAGCGTCACCCAATCTTTGACCGAGTCTTTTGGTAATACCTTCTGCCAAAGGCCTGTTTGAATTACCTGCAAAAACTAAAAAATCCATGTATATCTCCTTTAGATATTATTTGTCCTATATATAAAATAATCTGGGTATCTGTTTCTAAAATAATTATATGCCTTATCCAAAAGTGAGCTTGAGTTAAAAATTCCAAACACAGTTGCTCCACTCCCACTTAACATAGCTTTTAAAGCTCCGGAATTAATGATTTCTTCCTTAACTGTTTGAAGTAGCCTATATCTGCTAATAGCGACATTTTCTAAATCGTTATTCATTATTTTTAAAACATCTTGTAGGCTTAAAATGTGGCGCATTCTAAAAACTTCTTTATTGAATGTCAACTTTAATTTTAGATTTTGGTAGATTTCTGCAGTTGATACAAAAATATTAGGCTTGACTAAAAGTATATACATAAAAGGGAGTCCGGGGGCATCATCTAAAATTTCACCCCTCCCCTTACCTATCATCGGCTTATCATAAAGAAAGAAACACGTATCTGAGCCCACTTGGGAAAGTATACTGAGTTTTAAATCAAGTGTTAGGTTCAGGGAAAATAATTCATCTAATATATTTAAAAAAGTTGCAGCGTTACTGCTGCCGCCACCTAACCCTGCCCCTGAGGGTATATTTTTTATTAGCTTCACTTTTACGCCAGGAAGGTTGATATTTAGTTTTTTCTGAAGTGTATTATAAACCTTATAGATTATATTACTTTCACCTGTTGGAATACTCTCGTCATTGACTGTTATAGAAAACTCATCAGCCCTTTGGGCAACCAAAAGATCATACAAATCTATTTTACTAAAAAGTGTTTCTATATTGTGAAACCCGTCATCACGCTTATTTAACACATTTAAAAAAATATTTATTTTCGCATAACTTTTAGATGTAATAATCATAAAAATGTCACCGTTAAGATTAATTCAGGAGTAATTGTCTGTAAACCTTTGATATTTTCATCATACTCATAATCTATCTCTATAAATTTTGTTTTAATTTTTGAGATTTTATAATTTTCATTTACAGAAATAGTTATATCCCCTTTTGAAAAATTATAAGAATTATCAACCACAGTCATATTATATGTATTATCAGGCAAAATTAAAGGGTAATTAAGTATAGAAAGAATGACATCTATATTCTTTTTATTAAATATTCCAAGATATGCTTCAGGATTCTCTATTTCAGACTTTTCCACATCAAGTTTATTCCTGTCACCACTAACAATGATTGCCGGCTGATTAAACGCTCCTATAACGGTTAAACGAAATCTATCCTCACAATCTTTAACCAACAAACCTTTAAATTTGACTCTGTTAAATCTGTCTTCATAACTAAAAATCCCTTTTCTTTTTATTTGACAAACTATTGGATTATTGACAGTCACCTTTTCAATAACATCAAATTTAGATTCGTGATAGTTGATTTGAACTTTCTTGGAACATGAGATAAATAAAAGGATAAATATAAAAAGTATTACTTTATTCTTTAATAACATCTTCAATAGATTTATTTATATTTAACGCCTTCATAATTGACTGCATATGCTCTCTCATCTCTTTCTCTTCAGGGGAAATTTTAAGTGCCTTTCGCTGGTAGTCATAAGCCTCTTCATATTTTTTCATTTTATACAATACCCAAGCCATACTATCAAGATAAGCTGCGTTGTTAGGCTCGTACTTTAAAGCACTTTTAATTAAATCATATGCTTCATCAAGATTTATCCCCATATCGGCGTAAAGGTATCCAAGAAAATTAAGATAAGTAGGGCTCTTAGGGTTTATTTCAATTAATTTTTTAAGAGTTTTTACAACTTCATCGTAATCCTTTTTCTTTTCTTTTAAAATAGCATATGTAAAAAGAAGCTCTTCACTTTCAGGATTTTTATTCAGTCCCTCATTTACAATAGCAATTGCTTTTTCAATATCCCCGTTATTTTCATAGATGGCTGCTTTTAGTCTGAAAAACTCTATATCTTTTCCTGTGTCTTCCACCTTATCTAAATAGTTAACAGCCTTATCATACTCTTTTTTAACAAAAAGCAGATAGGCTATCCTTTTTAATGGCTCACTATAGTCATTTCTAACGTTGTAAGCTTTCTCATAATATTCTATCGCCTTATCAGTTTCCCCTTTTGCCTCATATGCTATGCCCGTATAAAAAAGTGCCTGCGTGTCTTCAGGAGAATCCTGAAGTATAAGTTTGAAATATTTTAATGCATTGTCATAATCTTTAATCTCATAAAATGAGGCCGCTATCTGTCTTAAAACATAAACCCTTTCTTTTCCGCTATAATCATCTACCAAGCTCTCGAGCAAACTTATATATTTTTTATTGTCGCCAAGCTGCTTATACACCTCAGCAAGTTTAATTTTGATGCTTGGGAAATTTGAATTAAGACTAATGGCCTTTTCCAAATATTCCGCTGCTTTTTCATACTCTTTTTGATTGATGTAAACATCTGACAGCATCAATCTTGCTCTCAAATTTGGCACTATTTCATCAGCCTTAATAAGGTCATTAACTCCGTCTTTAACTATTCCAAGTTTAATATACAAAAATCCTCTTTTATAGTAATATTCCGAATCATTCGTCTTATTAATTAACTTGGTATAAATATTAATAGCAGCAGAATAATCTTCCCCTGCTTCTAACACCCTGGCCAAATACTCTAAATACTCCAGTTTATCGGAATACTCGGTTGCAACTTCTATATATTTCCTTCCCTCGTTGAGTTTATTAAGGTATTCGATATAAAGTTTGCCCATGTAAAAATTTAATTCTGGGTCATTCTTAAATCTCTTATCATCCAAAAAAGATTCAAGGAGATTTTTTGCCTTCTCGGTGTCTTTCTTAGCAAGATAAGTTTCCGTCAGCTTAACCGCAACATAACTGTCTTTATTATTTTTTAATATATTTTCATAAATTTTGGCCGCTTTATCATACTCTTGACTATTAAAATAGTAAGTAGCCGTTAAAAACTCTTTATCATAGTTGGCGCTATCCGAAATGGCATTGCTTACCGTAGCACAACCAAAAAAATTTAGAATTAACAACAGCAAAAAAATATTTTTCACTTAAAATGCCTATCTATAAAGTCAGTGGAAAATTCGCCACTTCTAAACTTATGATTGTCAAGAATTTTTAAATGTAAAGGAATCGTTGTCTTGACCCCTTTTAATACATACTCACCTAAAGCTCTTTTCCCTCTTTCTATCGCTTCAGCCCTGTCATTCCCAAAAACAATCAATTTACCAATCATAGAGTCATAAAAAGGGAGTATAGTATAATCTTGATAAACGGCAGAATCTACCCTTACGCCTAATCCGCCTGGAGTATAAAGTGCATCTATTAAGCCCGGAGATGGAGTAAAAGTTTCAGGGTCTTCTGCATTTATTCTAAATTCAATGGCATGACCATGAATTTTAATGTCGCTCTGCTTAAGGTCTATATCTTCGCCGGAAGCAATCATAAGTTGCAATTTAACCAAGTCAATACCCGTAACCATCTCTGTAACAGGATGCTCAACCTGTATCCTTGTGTTCATTTCCATAAAATAGAAATTACCATTTTTATCGACCAAATACTCTATGGTACCCGCATTTTCATACTTAAGTTTGGAAACAGCCTGTAAAGAAACTTCCCCCATCTTTTGTCTTAGTCTGTCTGTCAAAAAAGGGCTTGGGGCTTCTTCCAAAAGCTTTTGATGCCTTCTTTGAATTGAGCACTCCCTTTCAAAAAAATGCCAGCTATTCCCTTTACCGTCCCCAAAAACTTGTATTTCTATATGTCTTGGTTCTTCAATAAATTTTTCAATATAAACTTCCCCATTGCCAAAAGCATTTTGTGCCTCACTCTGAGCCATCTCAAAATTCTTCACAAAAGTAACATCATTATGAGCAACCCTCATCCCTTTTCCGCCACCGCCTGCAGAAGCCTTTATCATAACAGGAAATCCAATCTCTTTTGCTATCTGTAGAGCTTCGGCAGAATCCTTGACCGGGCCGTCACTACCTGGGACAACCGGAACACCAAAAGATTTCATACAATCTTTTGCTTTTGATTTATTACCCATCAAATCAATATGCTCTGCAGAAGGCCCTATAAACTTAAAACCGCATTCCTCACAGATTTTTGCAAAGTCAGCGTTTTCAGCCAAAAAACCGTAGCCGGGATGTATTGCATCCACATCAGCAATCTCGGCTGCAGAAATAATGTTTCTAATATTGAGATAGCTATCTTTACTGGCTCTTGGCCCAATACATACAGCCTCATCGGCAAATGCCACATGGAGAGACTCCCTATCCACATCGGAATACACTGCTACCGTTTCAATTCCAAGCTCTTTGCATGCCCTAATAATTCTAAGTGCAATTTCACCTCTATTGGCAATAAGTACTTTTTTAAACATTTAACAGCTCCAAATTAGACTTTTTCAACTATAAAAATCGTCTCACCATACTCTACAGGCTCGGCATTTACCCCAACCTTTTTTACTATCTTGCAATCAAACTCAGCCTCTATCTCATTCATAATTTTCATAGCTTCAATAATACAGAGTGTTTTCCCTTTTTTAACGATATCACCCTCTCTGACAAATGGCTCAGCACCTGGCGCTGGAGCTTCATAGAAAGTCCCAACAATTGGTGACTTTATTTCTATATGATTTGGATTTGATGCGACATTTTCTGTTTTAGGAGCAGTTGCAATATTCTCAGTAGTTTGGGCTGACTGTTGAGGTAAAGTCTGCGTTACCGGTTGCATAAATGTTGGTTGCATAACTTGAGGTGCGGCAACATTAACCTGTTTTGATAAAAATATTCTAAAGTCATCACTTTCATATTCAAACTCAGTAAAACCCGATTTGTCCAAAAATTTGATTAAATCTTTTAAATCTTTAATATCCATCTTAAAGCTCCTTAACGGTATAGTAACTGCTTATTACTTAGATGTTTTTACCCTTTCTATATAGCTTCCATCTCTTGTATCTATTTTCAATACATCCCCTTCATTTATAAAGAGAGGAACATTTATTACTCCGCCGGTGCTAAGCTTTGCAGGCTTTGAGCCACCGCTGACAGTATCACCCTTAAGACCTGGGTCTGTTTCCACAACCTCAAGCTCCACAAAATTTGGCAATACAATTCCAATTGGTTTTTGGTTAAACACCTGAACAAGCACCATAGTATTCTCAGGCATAAAAAGTGCTGCATCCCCTACTTCACTAGCAGGAATCTCCACCTGCTCATACGTTTCATTATCCATAAAGTAGTAAACATTTCCATCATTGTAAAGATACTGCATCTGCTTTTCTTCAAAATCAGGCTGATCAATTTTTTCATCAGACTTGAAAGTCCTTTCGATTACATTGCCTGTTAAAAGGCTTTTCATTTTTGTTCTGACGTTTGCACCGCCTCTGCCCATCTTTATATGAAGATAATCAACTACAGAGTATGGTTCACCATCAACTTGAATTTTTAAACCTCTTTTAAACTGATTTGGAGTTACTGGCATCTAATCACCTCAACTAATTTATTTTATAAAAATGTCTCTCTAACATAGAGCTTAAAATTTCACAACCATTTTCAGTTACTAAAACGGTATCTTCAATCCTTACACCAAAATTGTTTTCAAAATATATGCCCGGCTCAATGGTTATAATCATACCTGCCTTTAAAACTGTCTCATCAAATGGGTTTAATGACGGTTTTTCGTGCACATCAATCCCTACCCCGTGGCCAAGTCCATGGTTAAAAAACTGCCCATACCCTTTCTTTTCTATAAAATCCCTCGCAATCGCATCTATTTCGCAAGCTTTCTTCCCCTCTCTAATACTTTCAATTGCCAACATCCTGGCACTATTTACAATATCAATAATCTCAAGCACCTCTTTATCATTACCGCTATAAATCATCCTCGTAATATCGCTGCAATAATTTATAAAAGCACCATAATCGACAATCACGGGCTCAGCTAAATCTATTTTCTTACCAGATGCTATACCGTGTGGCAAAGCTCCTCTATGCCCAGATGCAATGATTGTATCAAAGCTGGGCCTTCTTGCACCCCTGACTTTCATATTATATTCTAACTTTGCTGCCCATACATTTTCAGTTTCACCAAATTGAAACTCACTTATTGCATCTGTAAATGCCCCTGCAGCAATTTCATATGCTTTTTTTATGACAGCGATTTCATTTTCACTTTTAACCAGCCTTAACTGCCCAATAATATCATTTAAGTCAACAATAACATCTGAATTTTTCTTCAGTTTCGTATATAAATCCAGAGGCGTTTTAAAATCTACATACATTTTTTTATATCTTTCAGCAATTTTTTCAAAATGTCTATTGTAGTTTTCGACAATCACTCTCTTGAAAGCTTTATCTATTTCATTCTCTATTTGATTCTTATACCTTCCGTCAGTTATAAACTCAAACCCATTTTCATCAATGAGTATATAAGCGGTTGACCCTGTAAAGTTAGATAAATAGTATATATGCGAAAGATTGGTCACAAAATAGGGAAGCATACCTTGATTTTCAAGCTGCTTAAAAAGGGTATTCAATTTTTCCATTATTTACCTCAAAAGATTAATTAATATCCGCAAAGTAGTCTATTGCATATAGATAACCACGTATTCCAAGACCTGTTATAAGCCCTACAGCCAAGTCCGATAACATAGATTTATGTCTAAAAGTTTCTCTTTTGTAAATGTTTGATATATGCACTTCTATAAACGGTATATTTACTGCAGCAAGTGCATCCCTTATGGCAATGCTCGTATGTGTATAGGCACCCGCATTGATTACTAATGCATCAAAATCTTTAGATTTATGAATCCTTTCAATAATATCACCCTCATGGTTAGACTGAAAAACCTCTACATATATATTTTTACTCTCACAATGATTCTTTATAATCGACACAAGCTCTTCGTACGTAGTATTGCCATAAACCGATGGTTCACGCTGACCGAGCATATTTAAATTCGGTCCATTTATAACAAGCACCCTTTTCATTAAAAGTCCAGCTCCTTTTTAAACTTTGGCTCCAGTGAGGTAACAACATATTTCAATTTCCCTAAAATAGTTGTTTTATCAATTACAGCAACAAGGTAGTAATAGTTATTAATTTTATGCAAGTAAAACCCTTCCGTATCGCAATCTATATACATTTTTTCCATCTTTCCCGTAATAAGAAAGGTGGTAACTTTATCAATATATTTTAAAACTGAAGAAAACTCTGCAGCTATCTCTTCAGCTGTCCTTTCTTTATTGTCAAGTTTACTTACTATTATTCCATCTCTATCAAATATCGCCAAAACTTTCACCCCTTTAACAGAAGAGGCAATAAATTTTAATATTTTGTCAAACATTTCTCTTCTCTTTTACTTTGCTGATATTTTCAAGCCAATTTTCAAGCTTCTCAATTGCTTCCATGTTAGGATTAACAGGCTCAAGTTGTTCAAGCTTTTTATCAAAATCAACGTCAAGTTCACTCTCGGTTAGTTTATCTTCTGTAGCGTCCTCAGACTTGACATCTTCAAAATTTTCCTCTGTTTCACTTTTATCTCCATAACCAGAATAGCTACCAGTATCCCTAACAGTCATGTCTTCAGATTTACTTTCGGACTCACTTTCAGGCTTACTTTCGGGCTCAAGGTCATTCAGCACTAACCCCTCTTCTAAACCAAGCTCTTCTTCTACCACTTTCTCTTCTGCAAAATCCAACTGTTCATCTGCTGTGAAGTCTTCAATTTTATCAAGTGGCTCAACATCTAAGTTTAAATCCCCTATTTCCTCTAATCCTTCTATTTCATTTAGAGACTCTTCAGGCACCAATATTTCTTCCTGCGCAACATTCTCCTTGTGCAAATAAGCATTTATTTCCGCAACTTTTTTATTTAACAAATCAGGATTAAATTGAAGCTTTTCGTTCACATATTCTAAGGCTTTCTCATACTCCCCTTCATTTATAAGCTCTTCAAGCTGAGCCTCAACCTCAAAAATATCTATATCTGCTTCTTCCCCTCTCTTTATATCTTCGATAACTTCATCCGCAAGGTCTTCGGCTACTTCAGTTAAATCGGATGGCTCTTCATCAGTTTCCTCTTTTAAAGATACTTCTTCAGTGTCGGGTTTTTCATCCGTGATATCGTCCAACCCTTTAGGGGTAGCATCTACAGTCATTGCCAATTCTTCAATAAGCCTTCTTAATTCCAAATCTTCAGGTGAATTCATAGATGCTGTTCTATAATAGTAGATTGCCTTCTCTACATTTCCTTCGGCTCTATAAATTTCACCAAGAAGTTTGTTAGCCCTATGGTTATCTTTTGAAAAGGTGGCAACTTCCAAAAGAAGTCCCTTTGCTTCATTTAGCATACCTTTTCCTAAAAAAGCCTGAGCAAGAATTGTCTTTGCAGCGATATAATCCGGATTGTTATCCAATCCTTTTGTGCAAATCTCAATTGTTTCATCATACTTTTCAAGCTTTAAGTATGCCATAGCCAAAGGCATAAAAACTTTAGACTTGGGATTTTCCTCTAATTTTTTTGAAAAGTATTCGATATCTCTTAAATATCTTGATTTTTGGCTTTCGTCCATATCAGCTCCTTAAGGAAACAAAAAATTCCCTAATAAAATTCAATTCTACCCCTTTTAAAAGCATACCAGAGCCGACTTTTTGTGTCAAGGCAAGTACGACGCCACTCTGCCGTGCTTTTTTATCCATAGCTATAGCACCTATAAACTTCTCTTCGTCAAGGTATTTATAATTTAACTCAAAACCGTACCTTTCCAATATGATTCTTATCTTATCTGTAACATCACTATCAACTTGCTTCATAAATTGACCAAAAAGCGTTTCCAAATACATGCCCGTTGCAACGGCAAACCCATGTTTAATCTTATGTTCAGAATCCACTTCTATTGCATGACCAAAAGTGTGACCAAAATTAAGAAGCATTCTTCTCCCTTTCTCTTTTTCATCCTCTTTAACCACGTCGGCCTTTATTTGGCAACATTTTAAAATAATATCTTGCAGAATGTTACCTCTTTGTTCTACTTCTGCATAATTCTCAATAAGCATATTATAAAACGATTCGTCAAACATAACTGCATACTTTACAACTTCCGCCAAACCGTTTTTATACTCTTCAAAACTTAGTGTATTTAAGAATTTCATATCAATATAAACAGCTTTAGGTTGATAAAAACTACCAACCAAATTTTTGGTATCCCCTAAGTTGACACCGGTCTTACCACCTACACTGCTGTCAACCATAGATAATAAGGTAGTAGGAACCTGATAATAATCTATCCCTCTCATAAAAATAGATGCAGCAAACCCTGCCACATCACCTATTATTCCACCTCCAACGGCTACCAACTTAGAATCCCTAAGACAGTTACTGTTTTTAAGAAAGTTTAATATTTCCGCAACCGAATTAATATTCTTACTTTTTTCACTTGTCTCAAATATATATTTATTTTTTAACTCCCGCAGAAAAGGGTACAGATTAAAAACGTTTTTATCTATCACGTAAAAGGTAGCATTAGGATCAAAATCAGCTAAAATACCTTTAATAAAATCTGAACCGATTAAAATTTCGTAAGAATTATCTATCTCTTTCCTTAAATCAACTTTTACGGTTTTCATCAAATAAGCTCCAAAATCTCTTCAACTATCTCCTCAATACTTCTATCCGTTGTTTCAATAATGTGGTCAGATTTTATGTAATAATACGCTCTTTCAAACATCATCCTTTTGATCTCTTCAATAGGATTTTCCACATTAAGGAGTGGCCTATCTTTTGAATCTTTCACCCTTTCATAGATAGCTTCCGGACTTGCTGCCAAGCTTATCAGCACACCACTTTCTTTTAATTTTTGAAAATTTGTAGGATTTACAATTGCGCCTCCACCTGTGGCAACAACATAATTTTTACTTTTACTGACTTCTTCTATAACTTCAGACTCTAATCTTCTAAAATATTCTTCCCCTTTCTCTTCAAATATATCTACTATCTTTTTATTTTCCCGCTCTTCTATAATATCATCCAAATCCTTAAAAATCTTCCCGGTCTTATCTGCCAACGCTCTGCCAACAGTACTCTTACCTGCCCCCATAAAACCAACAAGGTATATATTTTTCTCATAGCTCATAATCTATCACCCCAATCTCTAAAATATTTTTCCATTTTCTTTAATGCCTTTGCCCTGTGGCTAATTTTATTCTTTTCTTCAGGAGATATTTCAGCGGCTGTTTTACCATTTTTAAGGACAAAAATAGGGTCATAGCCAAAGCCATTATCCCCTTTAGGATTAACTCCTATCTCACCCTTCAGCTCTCCAGTAAAAACTTCAATAATTTTGCCTTTTTTTGCTAAAGCAATAGCACATACATAGCGAGCCTTTCTGTCGTCTATATTCTCAAGCTCTTTTAGAAGCTTTTTGTTATTCTCCTCATCGGTAGCATTTTCACCGGCAAACCTTGCTGAGAAAACCCCGGGACGTCCTCCCAATGCATACACTTCCAAGCCTGAATCATCAGCAATCACGTAATCATCTGCAAATTTTGATATATATAGCGCCTTAATACATGCATTCTCTTCAAATGTCTTACCAATTTCTTTTATATCATCATATATATTAAGCTCTTCAAAAGCGGAAACAACGGTAGCTCTACTTTTAAGTATATCGGATATTTCTCTGACTTTATGTTTATTTTTGGTAGCTAATAAGATTTTAAACATTCTATTCCCAAAGCTTTATTTTGAACCTCACCAATAAACTTTATCCCCTTTAGCCCCATTTCAACCATTTTGTTAAGTTTTCCAAGATCAAAAGGCTCCTTTTCAGCTGTGCCTTGAATTTCAATAATTCTTCCGTCAGCTGTTGCCACTATATTAAGATCAGTCTCAGCATTTGAGTCCTCATCATAATCAAGGTCAAGTATGACTTCATCATTTAAAATACCAACACTTACCGCACATACCTGATTTACAATCGGACTCTCTTCCAACGCACCCTCTTTTAAAAGCTTATTGATTGCGAGATTCAAAGCCACATATGCGCCACTAATAGATGCAGTCCTCGTGCCGCCATCAGCTTGAATTACATCGCAATCTATTACCAAAGTCCTTTCTCCAAGCTTTGACATATCCACAGCTGCTCTAAGACTTCTACCAATAAGCCTTGAGATTTCCTGTGTCCTACCACCCAATTTGCCCTTTACAGCCTCTCTTGAACTTCTCTGATGGGTCGAGCGTGGAAGCATTTGATATTCAGCTGTTACCCACCCTGAGCCAGAGCCTTTCAAAAATGGTGGCACACCTTCAGAAACAGTTACATTACAGATTACCTTAGTATTACCATATTCTATCAATACTGACCCTTCAGGATATATTATATAGTCCTTAACAATTCTAATCTCTCTCATCTGATCAAAATTTCTACCATCTTTCCTCATAAAAACCCCTTAATCTTCAATAATTATTGGAAACCTAACATCTATATGTTTAAATATCTTGCCATCGTCAATAATAAACATTTTTTTTATATAGTCAAAATTATTTCTTATCAGCTCTTTTAATTGCTCTATCATCCTCATTTCATTGTAACTTGAAGATGCTTCACTTTCTCCCGACATATAAATACGGAGCACATCACCTTGAATAACAACTTTTTGAAAAGTCATTATTTTATCAAATTCAGTTTCTGATTCTGATAGTGCAGAAAGTTTTTGCAATAAAAAAAGAATTTTATTCTCATCAGAGTTAAAAGGGCTTACCAATACGTAAGTATAGCCAAATTTATCATCACCTACAAAAACGGGAATTTTATATAAAGAGATAAAAAGTAATACTAAAAAAAGTAATAATATTATTAAAATAATTGATATTCTTTTCATAAAGATATAGTAGCAAAATTATCAAACTAATCAAGACAATAACTGCAGGCACAAGCCGCTTTCAATAAAAGGATAAAGCATTAACAAACTGTCAATCAATGCTTTTTTATTATCTCTCCAATCTTTTCAGTTGCCTTTAGCCCTACCCCTGTAAGCTCTACAACCGCTGACTCTCTAACATCAATATCCTTTAAAGCTGCAATAACCGAAGCAGAAGTAGGCTCAATAAAATAACCTTTTTTCATAATTTCTTTTAAAGCTGATTTGACATCACTATCTGAAACAGTAACAACAGTCCCGCCGGTTTCTGTTATTATCTCTGCCATCTGATTTAGTCTGAGGGGTTTTTTGATGGCAATCCCTTCAGCAATAGTTTCACTATATTCACAGTAATTACCTTCAAGCACTTCTAAAAGGGGTGCACAATTTTCAGATTGCACACAATAAAATTTTGGAAATTTGTCTATATAACCACTTTTCAAAAGCTCTTTACATGCGATATAAGCGCCTATCAAAAGTGTACCATTGCCAACGGGCATTACAATATTTTCAGGCAATTTATTTCCTAATTGTTCAAATATCTCGTATATAAAAGTCTTAGTACCCTCAAAGAAAAAAGGATTCCAGACGTGACTTGCATAGTATTTCTCTTTTGCCGCAGACATAACTGCATTGGTAGTAGCCTCTCTGTCCCCTTTAACCAAAACAAGATTCGCACCAAATGCCTCTACCTGCACAAGCTTACCTTTTGATGTAGATTCAGGCACATATATATCAGCCTTTACTCCTGCTTTAGCGGAATACATTGCCACTGAAGCCCCCGCATTGCCGGAAGAATCTTCAACCACATTATCAATTCCAAGCTCCTTTATTTTGCTTAACAAAACAGTTGAGCCCCTGTCTTTGTAAGAGCCTGAAGGGAACATATAGTCTAATTTTAGATAGACTTTTTTGTCATATACTTCTTCCTGAACAATAGGTGTATACCCTTCTCCGTATGTTATGACAGACTCATTGTTAAAAATAGGGATAAATCTTCTATAGCGCCAAAGTCCACTCGATTTATTGTCTATTAGGGAAATTTCAAATTTTATATCTGACTTAATATTTAGAAAACTGCCACAATCACATTTCCATCTTTTATCGTTGATATCATAAGTTGTGCCACAACCATAGCACTCTAAAGCATACATAATCTAACCCCTATAACAAAGCTCAACCGCTTTCAGAGCAAGTAGTTCCGTTGCATCATATATGTCAATACTTGATTTTTCTATATAAGGCAATAAAATAGGTATTTCGGTACACCCTGCTATCAAACAATCATATCCTTCGTCAATTATTTTTGAAAAGACCTCTATAAATAGTTTGACGGCTTCATCCTTTTTACCACACTTTAGTGTGTATATTGAGTCCATAATTGCTTGTTGTATTGAAGTATTAAAGTTTACAATATTTACCCCTTCTTTCTCAAAAACCCTATGGTAAATTTTGCCAATAAAAGTGCCATCAGTTGCCATAAGTCCGATTTTATTGTAAGATTTTTTTGATTTTACCAAAGACTCTAACGTACTTTCAACTATGCTTATAAAAGGTATCTTAGTCGTTTTCCTCAATTCATCCAAAAAATAATGTGCCGTATTACACGGCATACATAAATAATCTACATTACACTTTTCAAGCCTTCTAATCGATTCCAATAAATACGGCAAGGGCGATTCTCCTAACCCTTTTAAAAAAGCTGTTCTGTCAGGAATTTGAGGATAATTATCAATAATAATTGGAATATGTTCCTGATCTTTTTTTGCAGGGGTATGTCTTATTATTTTCAAAAAAAGGTCCGAAGTTGCCTCCGGACCCATACCACCAATAATTCCAAGCCTTTTCATTAGCTTTCCAAAACTTTCATATCTACTTCATTTTCCAACTTAGCGACTGAAGCTGTACAAGTCAAATCTCCCGCTACATTAAGTGCTGTTCTACCCATATCAAGAAGCGCATCTACGCCCAATATCATTGCATATGCAAGAGCTACAGGGCTGCTTGAAGAAGAAAGATCAAACCCGACAGAGTTTAGCACCATAAGAAGCATAATTGCACCGGCACCCGGGACACCTGCAGTACCAATAGATGCAAGCACGGCAGTAACTATTACTGTCACCTGCTGAGTAAGGGTCAAATCCATTCCAGTAGCAAAGGCTACAAACATTACACACACACCCTGATAAATTGCAGTACCGTCCATATTAATTGTTGCACCCAAAGGAAGGGTAAAAGAATATATACCTTTAGAGATACCAAGCTGGTTTTTAGCCACATTCATCGTCACAGGAAGAGTGCCACTACTACTTCTTGTAACAAAAGCAGTGATGATTGCCTCTTTAGACTTTGAAAAGAATTTTACAAATGGAAATCTTCCGATTTTAAGGATTATTCCATACACTATTATAAGGTGAACAATTAGTGCCACATAAACAGTAGCAGTAACTGACAATAGCGGTCCAAAAGCCTTAGCTCCTTGCTTTGCAAACACGACATAAATAAGTGCAAAAACACCTATTGGAGCATATTCGAGTATCCACCTAACTATTTTATAAATAACTTCAGCACTTCCGTCAAAAAAATTGAAAACTGTTTCGGCTGCATTTTTTATTCTACTATCTTCACTATCTCTAAGATATGCAAGACCAATCCCCACAAGCATAGCAAAGAAAATTGCCGGCAATATATCACCATTGACAATCGCTTTAAAAGGGTTTGTTGGAACTACATTAAGTAGCGTATCAACAAGGCTTGGCGCTTTAACCTGCTTAGCCACTCCTGTGCCGATTGATGCAAGGTCTACCCCTTTACCAGGCTTGAACAAATTTCCAAAGAAAAGACCTATAGCAACAGCAAAGCCTGAAGTAATTAAATAAATTACCAACACCTTAATACCAACTTTACCAAGTTTTGAAGGGTGAATACTTGCAGCACCAACAACCAATGAAGTAATAACGACAGGTAAAACTATCATTTTTAAAAGTCTGACAAAAAGGTCACCAAATGGTTTAACCCACATCAACTTGTCAGCAAAAACAAGACCACAAATTGCACCTAAAATCAAACCGATCAAAATTCTTAAAAGCAAGTTTGAGCTCAGGTACATACGTAATAAAGATTTTTTTTCTTGCATTGGAACCTCCTTTGACTGTAGTTAAATAAAACTGGGCATATCTTTATTAACATAAATTTTAACATAACTTAACAATTTTTTTAACAACACACCATAAAATAACTAAGTTTTATTAGAATATGCATTAAACATTAAATTTAAGACGTTAAGCGAATATAAACTTAAATTCAAATTACTGTATCTCTTAATCAAAACATTATTTCATATAAGCATTAGGTTTTGGTTTAACTTTTGGTATAATTGTGCTAATAATACTTTAATTAAACTGTTTGGGAGAAAAGTAAAATCTATGATGAAAATATTTGTAACAATTCTATTACTTGTTTCTTATACAGCCCTTGCCTTCGGCCCACCACAGCAGATACAAAACAATATGAATCATATGAAAATTATAAGAGTTACTACCGGCAAACTTGCGTCAGATGAAATTTTCAAGCTTCACGGTAAAAAATTTCCATTAAAAGATGCCTATGTAGCAGAATATAAGAGCGACACTCACTACTTGGTGGTATGGGCATCCAAATCAAAAACAGAAAAAGATGCTAAAGAATTAATCGAAGCAATGAATAAAAAAATTCCTCTCAGTAAAGCATTTAGATACGTCAACAAAATAAATGTCGACAATATAGAAGTATTTTATGTCATCGGAATGGGAATGGATAACTATTATTTTTTAAAAGGGGATGAAAATTATTGGGTAGCAATAACAGGGGATTACTCATTAGAGTTGTTAAAAAAATTTATAATTGAAGTAAACTGAAAAAATAGAAGGTAAAAAACTTGAATATTTAGTCTTTTAATGATAATTTTTACAAAACACGATAAGGGGTATAAATGAATCCATTAATTTTTCTCTATCTTTTTTTTGCCGGGACACTGATTAGTTTATATACAAACAAAAGACTCGTTAAATTTTACAAAAATAAATGGATTATGTATGGATTTGTTTTATTCTCAGGACTTGCAGCAAACCAACTTTACGACTACTACAAGAGTACTCCCTCAGAACCGGAAAAAGTCTCTTTTGAAACCCAAAGTATACTTGCCGATAATGATACATTATACGAATCTACTCACGGATACGTTATTCTTATACCAAAAGGTTACCGCTATTTGGCTGCAGTTGACCCTACCGCTTCCATTTATGCAGAAAAAAAATCTGATGATAAAAAAAATTCAAACACCATAACGGTTTCAATAATCAAGGCCAAAGGCTCGCTAAACGAGATGATGCCTGATCTTACAAAGAAGTTAAAAGAGAAGTATAGCAGTTTTAACTATTTGGAAACGACAAATCATTCACAGGATAAATTGCTAAGATTTACATTTAAACTGAATGAAGATAAAAATTACGGGGTGATGCGCTTTGTTGTAAAAGATGGACTATTGTATAACTTAACCGCTATAGCCAAAAACCCGCCAACGGATAGTTTTCCTGAAGAGTTAGAATCGACGATTCAATCTTTTAGATTAAAATAAAAGCCCGCCTAATCAGCGGGCTTTTTTATTCAATATACTTAGCACTCTTAACGAAGTCTCAAGTGGACAGGCTATTTTTTGATCTGTTTCATTACCTCTTCCACAAAGTTTTCCTGCTTTTTTTCCAAGCCTTCTCCCAATTCATATCTAACAAATCTTCTAACTCTAATATTTTCACCAATCTTAGCAATCTTTTCAGCAATATACTTCTCAACAGTTACATCTGGATTTTTCACAAAAGGCTGAGTCAAAAGACATACACTATTAACAAACTTTGAAATCTGACCTTCTACCATTTTTTCTATAATATTATCAGGCTTACCTGATTCTTTTGCCTTGGCTATATAAATTTCTCTTTCTTTAGCCACAAGCTCCGGGTCAACCTCTTCTGGAGAAACAAACTTTGGGTTTGCAGCACAAATATGCATTGCTATATCTTTGCAAAGCTCTTGAAAATCTTCATTTCTTGCCACAAAATCAGTTTCACAGTTAACTTCAACAAGTACACCTATTTTACCACCAGCATGAATATAAGAAGATACCATACCTTCAGCAGCAATCCTGCCTGATTTTTTAGCTGCATCAGCAAGCCCTTTCTTTCTCAAATGCTCTATAGCCTTTTCCAAATCACCATTTGTCTCGTTAAGTGCCTTTTTACAGTCCATCATGCCGGCACCAGTTTTTTCTCTAAGCTCCTTTACTAAAGCAGCAGTAATTTCAGCCATTTCTACTCCTCCTCTTCATCATCAATGTTTTCAATGTCAGCAGATATTATCTCATCTATAGGGATATCCTCCCCTTCTTCCTCTTCAGTTGAAGCAACTCTAATCTCTTCAACAAGACCGTCCTCTTTCAACTGTCTCCCCTCATTAATAGCATCAGCTATCCTTTCAGCAATAAGCTGACAAGCCCTGATTGCATCATCATTACCGGGGATTGGAAAATCTACCAACTCAGGGTCAGAGTTCGTATCAACTATGGCAACTATTGGAATATTAAGTTTTTTAGCTTCGTTTACAGCATTCATCTCCCTTTTTATGTCAATAATAAACATAATATCAGGGATTTCATCCATATCTCTTATACCGGCAAGGTTTTTCATTAATTTATCATACTCTTTTTTCAGAGTAGACACTTCTTTCTTCTTGAATCTGTTGACGTAGCCTGAATTAAACATCTCTTCAAGCTCTTTCATCCTCTGAACTCTACCCTTAATTGTAGGGAAGTTGGTCAATGTACCACCAAGCCAGCGGTTGTTTACATAATAGCTTCCGCACTTTTCAGCTGCTTCCTTAACAGCATCCTGTGCCTGTTTTTTAGTACCGACAAAAAGGAATTTTCTTCCTTCCTTAGCCATATCCCTTACAAATTCGTAAGCTTGATTAAAGCACTGAACTGTTTTCTGAAGGTCAACAATATAAATACCGTTTCTCTTACCAAATACATATTTGGTCATTTTTGGGTTCCATCTTTTTGTCTGATGGCCAAAGTGAACACCTGCCTCTAACAGGCTTTTCATTGAAATGTGAGACATATTTCCTCCTATTTGTTTTTCCTCCGCCTTATAAACTTAGGCACCTTTTAAAGGCACTAGCCTAAATTCATTGGAAAGGCGTGCGTTTTAGGGAGGGTTTAATAACATATAAGTTATATATTTGCAAGAAAAATAACAAAAAACTTATCAATTTAATATCGAAAACTTGTTATGAAAAATAAATTTCTAATGGTTTATTCGCCATCCATATCTTCAGTTGAATCTCCCAAAACTTTCTTCAAAACCTCATCCCTTAACTTAATTGCCACATCCGCTTTGGACATCCCTGTCTCCTTTGAGTCATACTCAATCGTATCAAGAAAAAGAAATTTACTTCCAAGCCCAATTGAACAAGGGAGAGTGATAGTAGTGCCACACTTACAATTTCTATACGCAATAACATCGTGTATATCTTTAAAATCGATTATCTGCAAATTACTCATCGCGACATGGTCAGGGATTTTGGTATTTTTCAAAAAATCCTTAAAATCCTTAAACTCATACCCACAACAATTACACTTTCTGGGAAATTGCATCTCACAAAAACGAATAACATCGTCAACATACTTTAAAATATTCAATTCATTCATATTAATCTCTCAGCAAATTTGTGTTATGGTATGAAAGATAGCACATCAACAAAATTTTGCTATACTTTTTAAATTAAAAAATCAATAGGAAATAAAATTAACCTAAAAATGAATGTTTTTAATATCTATCACAATATCTTCCAAGTCAAGCATGGCATTTATAAGTGATATATTTTTATATTTTGCTATGTCCGTAAGACGAACATCCGCCACTTTTAATACGTTTTTGTCAATATAATACTGTCTCTTGGTTCCATTTAATAGAAAAGTCGATGGGGTAACCCACATTCTTCCGTCAAAAAAAGCTACATTTGAAAATGTAGTATCGGTAACTATGCCATTTTTAATAAATAAAAACTCCGCTTGCGACTCCGTCTGACACATATCAAAGCACTTTCTGTCAAGAAATTTAAATCTATAATTTATAGTGTCATTGAAGACCGCAAAAAGTCTATCAATTTTTCTTTTTTCATACTCCGCGATTTCTACCACTTTGACATCCCTGTCATAAATAACTTTTACTTTATAAAGTCCATACTTAGGTAAATTTAATAGATATAGGCGCTCTTTCAGGGAAAAATTAACATTTACCCCATAAAGATTATGAACAGAATTCACCATTCTTTTTTCATGATACTCCAAATTATAAAATACGCCGTTATATAGCTTAATTGTTTCAAAAAGTAGGGACATATATCTTATCAAGCATCTCCTTATATTCTCTTTGACAATCCGAATAAACGGTTATCCCACCGCCTGATTTATAGAAAAACTTTCCATTATCATTTTCTATAAACCTAATTAAAACGCAGGAATCAAGTATTTTTCCATCAAACACCCCCGCTATCCCGGTATAAAAACCTCTATCATACTTTTCAGCATTTTTTATTATTTTTACTGTTTCTTTTTTTGGAGCTCCGGTAACCGAGCCTGCAGGCAAAAGTGATAATAAACTCTCCCCAATACTGTTTTTAAAGCTTTTACGCAACCGTCCTCTAATTTCACTGCTTGTTTGCCAAAGCTTATTCTTTCGACTTATTATCCCACTTACATACCTAAACTTTGTAACCGTTACATCCTCTGCAATCATATTGAGATCATTCCTTAGCAGGTCAACTATGGTAATGTGCTCTGCCATCTCTTTTTCGTCATTTAACAATTTATCTTTTGCATTAGGTAAATCAGCACTGATTGTACCTTTCATAGGATACGTGTAAATAAAATCACCATCTACTTTCACAAAAGTTTCGGGGGAGAAACACACAAATTTGTCAAGAAATTTAACCCTGTATTTCGCCTTACTTATCAGAAAGATGTCATTTAGTGACAAATTTGTAAAAATTTCAGTTTTGCACGTAAAATTGGTCAGATAACTATTGCCCTGAATAAGATTATCTTTGACATAATCAAATCCAAGCTTGTAGGTTTCATACGATATAGGGGAAAATGACAGGGGGGTATACTTTGCGCTACTCCACTTGTGCTTAACGTTATTAGCACCCGGAAAATCAAATAATATCAATTCAGGCTCAACATCTTCAAGCTTTTCAATTACAAACTCTTTCATATTGTAATCAATAAGAAAAATAAACGGTATGCCACGATTGTAAAAATTATTAAATTTATCGCAAAAGTTCTTACTATTTATTACTAAACTTTTTTTCTCAGAGGTCTTTATCATCTAATAATCGACTCGATATACTTTTTAAACTCATTAATATTTGTTTGCCTTTTTACCGCCTCAGTCCCTATAACAAATCCGTCTGCATATGTCATTACCTTTTCAGTATCTTTTTTAGTTTTAATTCCAAAACCAAACACAACATTCTTGTTAGTCACCTTTTTGACAAATTGTACTTTTTCCACCAACTCAGTATCCAGAAAATTTACTTCACTTCCTGTTACACCTCTGACACCTACAAAATATATAAAATCCGCTTTGGACCCTTTCAACTCTTCAATATCTTCATCTCGGCTTTCAGGCGTAACAAACGGAATTACTGGAATATCAAACCCGTTATCGTAAAAAAAGCTGTGCATTCTATTTGGCAAATCAGCTATAATGACACCATTTATCAAATTTTTATATTTTTGAGAAAATTCTTTCAATCCGTACTGATAAAATATATTTGCGTATGTCATAATGTAAACTTTTGACTTTTTATAAGCTTCAACAATCTTCAAAATATCATCTATTTTGATATTGGACTTTACAACCTTGCTTGCAGCCTCAGCGATTACGGGGCCGTCTGCCACAGGGTCATTATAGGCTAACCCTACTTCAACAAAATCCGCTTTTTCGGCAATATACTTAAAAACCTCTTCAAATTTCTTCATATCGGGATACCCCCCTAAAATATAAAAACCTTTCATATTGTTCCCTCCATATTTTCCAAAATAATCTCCAAGTCCTTATCCCCTCTTCCTGAAAGATTTATAAGTATAGTTTTATCTTTAAACTTTGATGCATTTTTTATGAAATAGCCAACGGCATGGCTTGACTCAAGGGCAGGAAGAATCCCCTCAAGCTTACAAAGCTCTAAGCACCCGTCCAAAGCCTCTTTATCCCTTGCATAGTGATACTCACATCTTTTTATCTCTTTTAAAAATGAATGCTCCGGTCCAACACCCGCATAATCAAGACCAGCTGACACAGAGTGGACATTGCTAATCTGCCCCGATTTGTCTGTCAAAACATAAGACAAACTCCCTTGAAATATACCCTTCTTTCCAAAACTCATCCTTGCTGCATGTTCACCATCTTTATCCGAAATTCCGCCCGCTTCGACACCAACAAGTCTTACACTTTCTACATCTAAAAAACCTTTAAACACTCCTATTGCGTTGCTCCCACCACCGACACAGGCAATAATATAATCAGGCATAATCCCTAAGTTTTCAAAATATTCCCTTGATTCCTTCCCTATCACTGACTGAAAATGAGAAACAATCTTAGGAAACGGATACGGCCCCAATGCTGACCCAAGTACATAATGAGTAGTATTACAGCTTGAAACCCACTCTCTAAGTGCTGCACTTACTGCATCTTTTAAAGTCTTAGTCCCCTCATCCACTACTTTCACTTCCGCGCCAAGCATCTTCATACGCTTTACATTCATCGACTGCCTTTTTGCATCAATACTTCCCATATAAACTGTGCACTTAAGGTTTAAAAGTGCTGCAACCGTTGCCGTTGCCACACCGTGCTGCCCTGCGCCTGTCTCGGCAATTATCCGCTTTTTCCCCATTTTTTTTGCCAACAGTGCCTGCCCTAATGAATTATTAATCTTGTGAGCCCCGGTATGCAGCAAATCTTCTCTTTTAAAATATACCTTGCACCCGTATTTTTTTGACATATTCTCTGCATAATAAATAGGGGTAGGCCTGCCGGCATAGTTTTTAAGTAAGTCATTCAGCTTATCATTAAAATCTTTATCACATTTAAGTAATTCAAAACTCTTGTCCAACTCATCCAATACCGGAATAAGAGTCTCAGCCACAAATTGGCCACCAAATTCACCGTAAAACCCTTTCATTATTCACCACCTTTTACCGATTCTATAAACTTTTTCATAAGCTCATAATCCTTTTCCCCCTGTGCATTTTCCACACCTGAGGATACATCAACTCCAAAAGGTTGATACTGTTTTATTACATTTTTTACATTTTTATAATTAAGCCCACCGGCAATTATTAATTTACTTCTGAGCATTTCTAACCACTCAGGAAAACTTTCAAATTCACCGCTGCCTTTACTGTTATCATATAAAAAATACTTAAAGTTATTATCTAAAGGTTTGGCATTTGACGCAAAAATGAGATTATTTTTATTTATCTGCTCATACACCTGAATATAATCAAAACTATCCTCTACATTTGATACATCTGCATAACTAACACTAACGGCAACAGATTTAATCTTACCCCTTGCATATTGAGCAAGTTTTTTTGCTGTATCATCATCGACATATCTTTTGCTCTTTTTATAAAGTACTACCCCTACAGCAGTATACCCGAGAGACATTGCCCAATCTATATGTTCAAAAGTTTTTATACCACATACTTTTACAAACATTTCAAACTCTCATATATTTCCAAAATCTTTTCACCCGGAATTTTTGATTGCATCAAATAAGAGCCTATCAAAAATGCATCAGCACCTGCTGCCTGAAACATTAACACATCCTCCTTGCTGTTGATTCCGCTCTCAGCTACTTTAAAATAACCTTTACTGAGGCTTGAAATTATCTCTGCACACTTTTTCTTATCAATCTCAAGAGTTTCAAGGTTTCTCGAATTTACACCTAAAATATCTACCTCTACCTTTTCAGCTACTGCAATCTCTTTTTTTTCATGAATTTCTGTTAAAACATAAAGTCCAAGACTTTTAGCATAATTAAAAAGCTCCACATATTCTTTTTCACTTAATGCCTTGACTATCAAAAGAATAATATCTGCACCAAATTTGTAAGCTAAATCTATCTGTTTTTTGGAAATTATAAAGTCCTTACACAAAACAGGAATCTTCACCTGAGAAGCAACCTGCTGTAGATAACTAAAACTCCCTTTAAAGAATTTTTCATCCGTAAGCACACTTACTGCACCGGCACCCGCCTTTTCATAATTTTTTGCCTGCTCTACAACATTAACGTCTATATTAATGTCTCCAAGACTTGGGGAAGCTTTTTTTACTTCGGCAATAACAGGTCTGTTTTTTAAAAACTGCAAAGGATTAATTATTCCCTTTTTTCTTTCGATATTCGGCACCTGCAGCCCATTTATCTCAATACGTTTATTTTCAAGAATTTTAGACAACATCTAATTACCTCTTAAGCTTTCAAAATATTTTTTCACTTCACCGCTTTTAAGTTTATTTACAACTTTCTCAAAAATTGTTTTTAAATCGTCATTTTCAATAAGTTGAAATGCATATGCCGTATTTATTGCAATCAGGTTATTAAGCTTTTCATCTGCACCTTCAATAGCTCTCTTAAAAAGCTCTTTCGCCTCATCATTACTTTCAACCCGTGGCATTTCAAATGGGCTGAAAAAATCTTGTGGATTAATCACTAACTCTTCAATACCTTTGCCAGTTATTTTTCTTGCAAAAGTTACATCATTACTTGAAATCTCATCATAACCGTCTTTTGATGAAACTACCAAAACATTAGTTTTATTCATTTTTACTAAAGCTTTCGCATAAACATCAAGCTTTGAGGCCGAGTTTATTCCGATAAGCTGATACTCAGGGTCTGCAGGATTTAACATCGGGCCTAAGTAGTTAAAAATTGTTGGCACTTTTAGCTCCCTTCTTATTTTGCCCACCGATTTGAGAATAGGGTGATAATTTGGTGCAAAGAGAAATACAAAATTGTGCTTTAATAAAAATTTTTCTGCATCCTCTTTAGTCAACTTCACAGGGACACCCATAATTTCCAAAATATCTGCTGAGCCTACTTTACCACTTTGAGCCACATTCCCATGCTTTACAACATTAAACCCAAAGCTGCCCAATACAATTGAAACAATCGTAGATACATTTATAGTTGATTTACCATCCCCGCCTGTGCCACAAGTATCTATTTTATTTTTAGGCTTAACATCTAATTTTATCTTGTATCTGTTTAATACTGTTGCAGCAGCTGAAATCTCTTCTTCGGTTTCACCCTTTATTCTCAGTGCAATAAGTGCTGACCCAATCTGAGCATCAGTCAGACTGCCGTTTACCATCGAATCAAAAAACTTCACATATTCATCAAAAGCCAACCTTTCTTCAGAATTGATTTTTTTTACTAATGTTTCCATTTTAGCCTCCACAATATTTTACAAAATTTTCTACTATTTTGTCCCCATACTCACTTAAAAATGATTCGGGATGATACTGGACTCCAAACAATTTCTTTTCAGGAATCTCTATGGACATCGCCTCGTTATCGGAAACACTTTTTGAAGTAATAAAATTTTCATCAATATCCACCACAAGGGAGTGGTAGCGGACAGCCTTAAATAATTTCGGAATCCCACAGTATAAAACATCCTCTTTAATAACCTTTACATCCTCAACTTTACCATGCTTTATCGTTTTTGCATTTCTCACTTGATTTCCCAGATAGTAGCCTATTGCCTGCATCCCTAAGCAAACACCAAAAATAGGCAATTTGCCTGCATATTCATTTAAATATTTAAGAGTTGTCCCTGAATTAGCAGGATTTGAAGGCCCGGGAGAAAGTATTATCCCTTTATAGTTGTCAGCTTTGATAAATTCATCATTTTTAATAACATTCACCTCCTGTCCAAGCTTTTTAAATACCCCAAAAAGATTGAATGTAAAGGAATCGTAGTTATCAATTAGTAAAAACATTGTACCTCTCCATATTTTTTATTCTTTCAAGAGCTTTGAAAAGTGCCTTTAATTTTTCTTGCACCTCTTTGTACTCTTTCTCAGGGACACTATCGTGGACAATTCCTGCACCTGCCCTGAAAACAGTCTTACTGTTTGTTACCTTTGCACTTCTTATGGTGATACAGGTATCCATATTACCGCTGTAAGAAAAATACCCTGTGCAGCCTGCATAAAATCCTCTCGGGCTTTTTTCATAACTGTCAATAAGCTCCATAGCCCTTACCTTTGGTGCACCTGTTACAGTGCCTGCTGGAAATGTATTCATAAAAAGTTCAATATTTGAGGAATCATCGTTTAGCTTACCTGTCACTTCTGAAACTATGTGAATTACATGAGAATAAACTTCAGGCACAAAGGACTTGCTAACCTTTACACTTTCAGGTTTGCAGCAAGTGTATAAATCGTTTCTTGCCAAATCCAAAAGCATAAGATGCTCGGCTCGCTCCTTCTCATCCTTTAAAAGATTTCCCTTTATCTCATCAAGATTTTCTCCCACAGGATAAGTCCCCGCTATAGGCTTTAATGTGGCAACTCTATCTTTTACCTTAAGGTGTATCTCAGGGGACGAGCCGCACACAACTTCACCATTAAACTTTAAATAAAACATATAAGGTGACGGGTTTAGATTTCTGAGCGCTCTGTAAAGGCTTAAAGGATTTATTTTTGAATTTATTTCATATTTATTTGAGATTACGCACTGTATTACCTCGCCATCATAAATATCCTTCTTTAACTTCTCAACCGTTTCAATAAATTCATTTTCCTCATATTCACTATTGATATCAAAATTATCATCGGTCTCAAAGTTATCAAAATTCAGCCCGTGTAATTTTTCAGCCATTTTTAGTGTTGTTTTTTTTGCTTTTTCATATGCCTGCTCTGCATCTTCTTTACAGTCAACGGACACACATGAATACATTTTTCCTAAGTGATTATCAAAAATATAAAATTCATCAATAAGCATCAGCTGCATTAAACTTTCATGACTTGGCTCTTTAATCCTGTTTCTCAAAATCCCCATATAATTAATCATCTCGTAACCGATGTAACCTACATATCCACCGGTAAAATCTCCGAAATCATCATAATATTTTCCATTAAATGTCTTGATATTGTTATTGAGATAATCCATAGGGTTAATATCAATTTCAGTTTTCTTCCCATTTTTTAAGGAATAAAGTTTTCTGTTTTTAAAGGTTAATACCTCTTTAGGCTTAAACCCAAAAAACGAAAATCTTGAAAACGTCTTATCCAAATTTGCACTCTCAAGCATAAACAGATTATCTTCACTTGAAAAGTTTCTTAGAAGTGCAATAGGTGTAAACGTATCCCCCACAATCTCTCTGTAGACAGGCACTCTGTCATACTTTTTAAAATCTTCCTTAAATGTCTCAAAATCCGGAAAAAGCATTTTATATCCTCCTTTTGGTATAAAAAAAGGCCGCGAGTTTTATCCCACGGCCTTAGAATATAACAGAAAAGGCCGTGTGGTTGCTCACCACACGGCCCTTATCGACATAGTTTTATGGTGAACAACCTAACTTATTGTTACTGTCCACCACCAAGCTGTTAAATTTAAATTCACTTTAAAATTTTTCATAATTCACTCTATATATTATCCACTATAATTTGTAAAGCATTTTTTAACATTCTTTCAATTTAAATTTTGAAACTATCACTCTTAGCTCTTCAGCCAAACCCTTTAATCTTTCTGCCTGATTGTGATTCTCCTCAGCTATTGAAGAGTTTTCCTGTGATATGGCAGCAATATCAGCCATATTATTTGAAATCTCCTGACTTGTTGCACTTTGCTGGTCAACTGCGGTAGCAACAGCCGTAATCTTATCGGCAATTTCAACTACCCCATCAATAATCTCACTGAGGCTTATCTTGAGATTACCTACCATCATGCTACCCTCTTCAGCAAGTTTCACCCCTTTATCCATATCGTTTACGGAAGTCTCCACCTCTTTTTGGATATTGTTTATCATATTGTCAATCTCGCCAGTCGCTTTCACAGTCCTTTCGGCAAGCTTTCTAACTTCATCAGCCACCACGGCAAACCCTCTACCATGCTCCCCTGCTCTTGCTGCTTCTATTGCAGCATTTAATGCCAACAAGTTTGTCTGGTCAGCAATCTCTGATATTACGCTTAAAATTTCACCTATCTGCTCAGAAGATTTCCCAAGTTGCTTGATACTTTGTCCCGTATTGATTACTGAGCCTGAAAGTGTGTTTATACTATCGACAGTATCATCCAAAATCTTTCTGCCTGTGTCTGCGGATTCCCTCACTGAATTAATTTCATTCGTAATTTGCTCTATATTTTGAGAAATTTCCTGAATTGTTGCAGTCATCTGATGAACAGCCACTTCCACCTGGGACACTCTTTCCGCCTGACTTTCTGCACCTTGGCTCATTTCATCGCTGGATACGGCCAATGCATCGGCAGAGCTTGTAACATCAATTGTAGCTTTACTTACTCCGCATAAAGCTGTATTCATCTGCTCCACCATTTTATTCACATTTTCAATAATTATACCAATCTCATCCCTACTTTTTACAGAAAGGGTATTTGTTAAATCCCCTTCGGCAATTTCAGAAAAAAGTCTCTGGAGTTCATCTATCGGATTTAAAATATTTATCTTAAAAATAATCCTCAACAATACCAAAAAGATCCCAATAACTATTATGCTTGACAATAACATAATAGACCTTATAGCCGTAATAGTACTACCTGTAAACTCATCTTCGTATGAACCACCTGCAATAATCCAATCTTTCGGGGCATAATACTTATAGGCTACTATTTTATACTTCCCTTCCCACTCGTACCTTACAACCCCGTTCTTATTTTTCACCATCTCTTTTGCAAAATCATACTTTAAAATACTTGTGCCTTCATATTTTTTATTAGGGTGAACTTCCAATACCCCTTTAGAATTCATAACGTAAAAATAACCTGTCTTTCCTATCTTAGTTGTCTTGATTGTTTCTTTTATATTATCAAGCATTTTAGTCTGAAGCACTCTTGAACCTGATAATAGCTCATCTTCGGGGATAGCTACTACTACCACCCAATTCATTTGAATAAAATATCTAAAAGCCGCATATATTTTCTGTTTTCCTTTCTCCGTATCTATCTCATAAGTAATTGTACCATTCATCTCTTCAAGTATCTGATTGAGATAGTCACCACTATCTTTCATACTTTTGGAATAAGGAGGCTTAACCGCATAACTACCATCATCTACTTTTAACGCATAAGCAAAACCGGTCTTTAAAACTTTTTTCTTTAAGATAAGATTTGCCATTCTAAAAGATAGGGTCGACTGATCCTCCCCTTGAGCTGCATATAGAGAATACATATTCATCAGTGTTTCCGCAAAACCATTTGCCTCATTTTCAAGCATTTGGAATCCGTCTTTTACTCCGTTTTCAGCAACCAAATCAGCTGTTTTAAATGTCCCTTCCAGAGATTTTTTAAAAGTGTCTACCTCTGCGGTAATCTGCTTTGCAATCTCCTCAGAAACCTTCTTTTTTGTTATAGTTACGATAGTAAATCCCATTAACAAAAGGCTTATTATAAGGATAACACTGACTGACAGGACAATTTTAGTCCTGATTTTCATATTAGAAAACATAAACTGCTCCAAACTATTTTTTGTGCATATTTTTTATTAAATATAAAATTTATGCCGTCCAATTATATTAACTTCATAATACATATAATTTAAGAGCATTCTTCATATTTAACAAGCAAAATTTTTATGTTTGTGTACATGTATAAAAAAAGCTTTTTGTATACTAATATCAGCATACAAAAAGCTACTAATTTACAAGAAGTTATCTTTTTAAAAGCGGAAAACCCATCTCCTCACGACTTTTCAGATAACTTTCCGCACAAAGTTTTGCCAAATTTCTAACTCTTGCAATGTAACCAGTCCTTTCAGTTACTGAAATCGTATTTCTTGCATCAAGCAGATTAAAAGTATGACTGCACTTCAAGCAATAGTCATATGCCGGAAGCGGTAATCCTCTTTCAACCGTCCTTTTGCACTCAGCTTCATACATATCAAAAAGCTTAAATAACATGTCAGTATCAGCTACCTCAAAATTGTAAGTTGACCCTTCTACCTCATTTCTATGGTAAACATCTCCATAAGTAACATTTTCATTCCATTTAAGGTCAAATACAGAATTTACCCCTTGCAGATACATTGTAATCCTTTCAAGACCGTAAGTAATTTCTCCACTTATAGGTTTTAAATCTATTCCTCCTGCCTGCTGAAAATAGGTAAACTGAGTAATTTCCATACCATCAAGCCATACTTCCCAGCCAAGCCCCCAAGCTCCAAGTGTAGGAGATTCCCAATCGTCTTCAACAAACCTAATATCATGCTTTAGCGGGTCAATTCCTAAATATTTTAAACTATCAAGATAAAGCTCCTGAATATTTTCAGGTGAAGGTTTTAAGATAACCTGAAACTGATAATAGTGCTGCAATCTGTTGGGATTTTCACCATATCTTCCGTCAGTAGGCCTTCTGCTTGGCTCCACATATGCAACATTCCAAGGCTCAGGGCCTAAACATTTTAAAAAAGTAGCGGGGTTAAACGTCCCCGCACCTACCTCTATATCGTAAGGCTGATATATGATACAACCATTTTTAGCCCAAAACTCCTGCAACTTCAAAATTACATCTTGAAAATACATCTTTCCTCCATCAATATGTATCGCACATTTTTTCTAATACTTTAGCTACTTTTTCATCCTTTTAGCATTCGCTCTTAGTGGTAAAGAGTGTAATTTTATAAATCCTGTAGCATCTGTCTGGTTATAAGCACCTAAATCGTCATCCATAGATACTACCAATTTATCATAAAGTGTATATGCTGACTCTCTTGAAACAACAGTAATATTCCCTTTGTAAAGCTCAAGCATAACTTTTCCTGTCACAAATTCTTGAGATTTTTCCAAAAATGCTCTTAAGCAGTCCATCTCAGCACAATACCAATAGCCTGCATACACAAGATGAGCAAACCTTGGCATCAAAGTATCTTTAAGGTTTATAAGCGAGCCGTCAAGTGTAAGCCCTTCCAAATCTCTATGTGCAGCCATCAAAATAGTTGCACCCGGTGTTTCATACACACCTCTTGACTTCATACCTACATATCTGCTCTCAACCATATCTACTCTACCTACTGCATTTCTTCCGCCTATTTCATTTAATTTCTTTAGTAAATTTGCAGGGCTCAGCTTTTCACCATTAACAGCTACAGGCTCACCTTTAACAAATTCAATTTCAACAGTTTCAGGAGTATCCGGGGCATCTTCAGGAGCAACTGTTAATTCAAACATATCTTTTGGTGGCCTCTGAGCAGGATCTTCTAATATCCCTGCTTCAAAGCTTATGTGCATCAAGTTTTCATCACTACTCCAAGGCTTGTCAACTGTTGCCTTAACAGGAATATTATGTTTGGCTGCAAACTCCATAGCTTCCTTTCTACCTTTAATTACGTTAAAAAATTCAGGGTCACGCCATGGCACGATAGCCTTTAATTCCGGAGCAAGCGCAGCAGCAGTTAATTCAAATCTTACCTGGTCATTACCCTTTCCTGTTGCACCGTGAGCAATATATTTGGCACCATATTCCTTGGCAAGCTCAACCATACCCTTTGCTATAATTGGCCTTGCAAGGGAAGTCCCTAAATAATATCTACCTTCGTAAAGGGCATTAAATTTTATAGATGTAAAAACAAAATCCTTAACAAACTCTTCCTTTAAATCAACTATTCTAAAGTCTTTAGCACCGGATGCATAAGCCTTCTTTTCTATTGCCGGCAAATCATCCCTCTGCCCCAAATCCGCAACATAAGCAATGACATCAAGCCCTTTAAGCTCAAGCCACTTTAAAATAACTGATGTATCAAGTCCTCCTGAATACGCTAATACTACTTTCTCTCTTGCCATAGTGAACCTCCGATTATTTTATTTTATTAAACTTACCATAATAGCCTTTTGGGCATGAAGTCTGTTTTCTGCCTCATCAAAAACAATTGACATTTCAGACTCTAAAACATCCTCTGTTACCTCTTCACCCCTGTGGGCAGGTAAACAATGCATAAAATATGTCTTTTTCCCCGTTGCATTCATTAGGTTAGAATCCACCTGATACCCTTTAAAATCTTTTATCCTCTTTTCCGTCTCTTCCTCTTGCCCCATACTTGCCCAAACATCCGTATAAATTATATCTGCACCTTTTACTGCCTCATAAGGGTCATAAACGATATCTATAGTAGCACCGGTCTCTTTGCCGATTTTTTGTGATTCCTCAAAAACTTCCTTTTTAGCTTCATAGCCTTTTGGACAAGCTAACGTAAAATCCATTCCAAACTTTGCCGCACCAATCATCCATGAATTTGCCATATTATTACCATCTCCGACAAATGCAACCTTAACCCCGTTAAATTTGCCGAGTTTTTCATAAATAGTCATAACATCTGCCATTACCTGACACGGATGAAAATCATCAGTAAGTCCGTTAATCACGGGGACTGATGAATATTTTGCCAATTCCTCAATTTTAGAGTGTGCAAAAGTCCTTATCATTATCATATCAACATAGCGGGAAAGTGTCCTTGCGGTATCAGCAATAGTTTCACCTCGTCCAAGCTGAATATCATTTTTGCTTAAAAATAGCGGGTAACCACCAAGCTCATAAACACCAACTTCAAAGGAAACTCTTGTCCTTGTAGAAGATTTCTCGAAAACAAGTGCGACTTTTTTCCCCTTCATAAAATGAGTCTGATCAATATTTTCCTTTCTATCCCTTTTCAACTTTATTGCAAGCTCAATCATCTCTATAAGCTCTTCTCTCGTAAAATCTTTAAGTGTTAAAAAATCTCTTTTCAAAACTTCCTCCTATTTTGTCAAAAGTTGTTCAAAAATTTGCAAGCCCTTGTCTAACGTATCGTAATCTATATTTAACGGTGGATAGACCCTAAACGTATTATTCCCGGCAGGGATAATCACTAAGCCGCTTACTAATGCTTTTTTCACAAACTCTGCTGCATCAATATCTTCGCAGAGCTTAACACCAAGCATCATTCCAATCCCCCTGACATCTCCAACATTACTAAAAATTTTAACAAGACGTTCTTTGATATAATCCCCTTTTTCCTTAACAGACTTCAAAAACCCGGGCTTAAGCATCTCTTTCAAAACACTCTTTGCTGCCGCACACGCGAGGAAATTACCCCCAAAGGTAGAACCATGAGTACCATAGCTCAAATACTCACCCACTTCTTTTCTCGCGACCATTGCACCTATTGGCACACCGTTACCAAGCGCTTTTGCCATAGTCATGATATCAGGCTCTATACCGTAATGCTTGTAGGCAAAAAGCTCTCCTGTCCTGCCCATTCCCGTTTGAATCTCATCCACAATTAAGAGTATATCATTATTTTTTGCATAATCGTAAAGTGCTTTGACAAATCCTCTTTCAAGTGGTACTACACCGCCTTCCCCCTGAACAAGCTCAATCATCACTGCAACCACATTATTTTTTTTGGCAAGGCTTAAAAATGCATCAAAGTCATTAGTATCAATATGAAAAAAGTAATCTGCCACCGGTCTGAATCCATCTTTTACTTTATCTTGCCCGGTTGCAGAAAGTGTCGCATAAGTCCTTCCATGAAAGGAGTTTTTCAATGATATAATTTTATATCGCAAACCATTATACTTTTTATTGCCATAAATTCTTGCAAGCTTAATAGCGGCTTCGTTTGCCTCTGCTCCGGAATTGCAAAAAAACACGCTGCCACCAAACGAATTTTCAGAAATAATATCCGCAACCTCTTCCTGAATATCAATACCATAAAGATTAGAAGTGTGAATGAGCGATTTTGCTTGCTCGCAAATTGCTTTAACAACAGGCTCAAAAGAATGACCTAAATTTGTCACCGATATACCGGAGCCAAAGTCAATATAACTTTTGCCATCCTTATCAAAAAGATAAGCACCTTCCCCTTTGATAAAGGAGATATCATAACGCTTATAACATTTGATTAAACTGTCCATAGCGCCTCCGAAAACAAGGATTATATATAATTGTATCCTAAAAATCAATTTTATGTTGCAATAGCACCTAATATTTTTATATATTTACTTCAATATGACTAAAGAATTACTTAAAAAAATACCGAATAAAAATTTTTTATTAAACTCCTTGTCAGCAAACTGCCATAATAGGGCACTTCTTAACTACTGTATCGACGAAGTGCTTGATGCTCTGAGAAAGAGAATTCTTAAAGGCAATGTAAAAACCTTAGATTCACACACAATAATAAAAGACATTCATTTAAGATACATGCAAATATATAGGGGCACACTCATACCTGTAATTAATGCTACCGGTGTAGTGCTTCATACAAATCTCGGACGGGCACCAATATCTGAGGAAATATTTGAAAACATCAAAAAGATTGTTACAAGCTATTCAAACCTTGAGTATGACTTAAAAAAAGGGGAAAGAGGTGACAGATACCATCATGTAGCGGAATATTTAAAGATACTGACGGGGGCTGAAGATGCTTTAATCGTAAATAATAATGCCTCAGCGGTATTCTTAATACTGAATACATTCGGAAAAAACAAAAATGTCATCGTTTCCAGAGGCGAATTAGTTGAAATTGGTGGCAGTTTTCGTATTCCTGAAGTGATGAATAATAGCGGTGCGAAACTAAAAGAGGTAGGCACAACAAACAAAACAAAACTTCGCGATTATGAGGAAAATATTGACAAAAAAACTGCCATACTAATGAAAGTCCACAAAAGTAATTATAATATCATAGGATTTGCCGAAGATGTAAGCCACAAAGAGATTGCAAAACTGGCAAAAGATAAAAATATTATTTCCTACTATGACCTTGGCAGCGGCTTTCTCTCGGACATTTTTAAAACATTATGCAATGAACCTACACTAAAGGAAGTGGTAGAGAGCGGTATCGACTTGGTTAGTGCAAGTGGAGATAAGCTAATAGGCTCTGTGCAGTGTGGAATAATTTTAGGCAAGAAAAAATTAATAGACAAACTTAAGAAAAATCAACTTTTAAGGATGTTGCGAGTGGATAAAATTACTCTCGCTTTTCTGCAAGAGACTTTTAAAAGTTACATTGAAGCGGATGAAAATAAAATAAAATCATTAACCCTTTTTAAGGCAAATAGTTACGAGTTAACAAAAAAGGCTGAAAAGTTAAAGTCACTAATAGGTGAAATAGATTCGGAAATTGTGACTACCAAAACATACATCGGGGGTGGAAGCTGCCCTTTACAAGAGGTTGACTCGATAGGGCTTATAATCCATACCTACAAAGCAAAGTCAATGGAAAAGCGCCTGAGGGAATTTGAAACCCCTGTGATATGCAGAAAAGGGGAAGACCATTTACTTTTTGATATGATGGCAATTACTGAAGATGAAATATTAACACTTGCTGAGGCCATAAATTGGGCAAAAATATAATTATCGGCACAGCCGGACATATTGACCACGGCAAATCATCACTTGTCAAAGCTCTTACAGGTACAGATCCGGACAGACTTAAAGAAGAAAAAAACAGAGGTATCACCATCGATTTGGGGTATGCCGGTTTTGAATTGGATAACCATTTGATATCATTTATCGATGTGCCGGGTCATGAAAGCTTTGTTAAAAACATGATAGCAGGTGCTACAAGCTTTGATATAGGATTAATAGTTGTAGATGCACAGGAAAAAATTAAAGCTCAAACAATAGAACATACAAACATAATCAAGTCGATTGGTATCGAACAAATAATTGTGGTAATCACAAAGTCAGATCTCTTAGACAGTCAAACCTTAGACAAAAATGTGTCTGAAATTAGGGATTTTTTTATCGGTTATAATTTTAAAACAATTGACTTTATCCCTGTAAGCATTTTCAATGAAGAGAGTTTGAAAAAACTTAAAAAAATAATTTTAGAACATGCTAAAATTTTCAAATCGGATAATGAAAACAAGCCCTTTTATTATCGCATTGACAGGGTATTTCATAAAAAAGGTTTTGGCACTATTGTAACGGGCAGCTGCTTATTCGGAAAAATAAGTATCGGAGATGAACTTAACCTATACCCTCAAAATATTAGCGTAAAAATTAAAAATATAAACGTACACGGCAAAGCAGTTAATGTCGGCAAAGCTCACCAAAGATTAGCTCTCAATATTACCGGGATTGAAGCAGGCAAAGTTGAAAGGGGGAATATTTTATATTTTAAAGATTCATATAAACCTTTCAAAGAGTACTACTGCAAAATTATAATCTTTGACAAAATAGACAAAGAATTTGTCCTTAAAACAAACAAAACTTATCATGTATTTATTGGGGCAACACACGTCGATGCAAAAATTATCCTTTTCGGTAATAAAAATGTTAAAAATGGTGAGTCAGCATTCTGCAAAATAGTCTTTCAAACCGAGTATCCGGCATTTACAGGTGAGACATTTCTTATAAGAGGGCTTGAGCCTACCACTACCGTTTGTGCAGGTAAAATTATTGCCCCTTCACTCGGCATAAAAAATAAGATTATCCACGAAGCTCTTCTCAAAGAAAACGTAAAAGACACAATTGAGCATATATTTAGTAATATTGATAAGGGGTTATACTTTTATACCAAAACGCAATACTTTGATTTTGAAGTTGACAATATTTTAAAAGAGCTAAAAATACTTTCATTTGACAACCTTAAAATTGATGCAAAACTCATCTCAAAATGGTTAGGTATAGTAAAAAATAAGCTCAAGGAATCAGACAATATTGATATTTCATCAGTAATACCAGAAACTTATTTGGGGAATAAAAAGCTTTTTGCCGTAATAAAAAATCTTCTTGAAACTAAAGTCCTAAACGAAAGTTTTAAAATTAATAATTTTACGATAGAGAAAAAAAATGATTCACCATTAGAGATATTAGCCGGCAAGGTATTACAGGAAATACAAAAAGATATTACCCTCTCCAATAAGACACTCATTGCCGAAAGGATGAATATCACTTTAGATGATGCTAACAATGCAATAAAAATACTTTCCAATAGAGATATGATAAAAAAATTAGCAGATAATGTCTATGTCGCAAAAACAACATATGATAAATTTATTGAAGACGCTAAAAAACTTGCCTTAAAAGATGGATACGTTGACATAAAAAACTCAAAAGAGATTATAAACGCCCCAAGAAAAATCCTTGTCCCGCTCCTTGAAACTCTGGACAATCACCCCGACTTTATTAAAAAAGAGAATAAACGGTATTTAAAAAGTAAAAAATAACTATTATGAAACTCCCCACAAAAAGTGCACTTAGAACCCGCAACCCAAAATTTTTGCCACCAATATAAACTGCAAGAAAACCTTTAACCAGGCTATTTACGATGGAAGCTACAATAATTGCCAGCATATATATATTGTTCCCCGAATCCGTAGACGCCATTTTTGACATCAAAACTGTTATCGCATCCACATCACTAATGCCTGAAATAGCTGCTAAAACTAAAACCCCTGCATCACCAAAGTGTTTTTTCATAAAATCTGCCATCAATATTATAACCAAAAGCAATAATCCAAATTTTACAGCCGAAGATATACTTACAGGATTTTCTATCTTAAAGTTATCAAGATTATCTTTTGACGCATCTTTTAGACTGATCCCGGAAAAAATCAGTAAAAAAATTATCGCAGGTATAAAGTAGATAAAGATATTTTTAAAAAGGGTATTATTGAATACCCATGCCAATATTAAAACCCTCACAAACATTATCGTACAACCTAAAATAATACCTGCCGTCAAAAGCCTGCCAGATTCCTTGTTGCTTTTATAAAAATTTGAAAGATTTATCGTAACCGCAGTTGAAGAGACAAATGAGCCTAAAATTGCAGATACAATCAGGCCCTTTTTAGCCCCAACTAGTCTTATCCCCGCATAACCCATAAAAGATATGCCGGCAATCAAAACAACTATTTTAAATACCCCTGCGGGGTTTAGCATTGAAATCCCCATAAAAGAGTTATCCGGCAAAAGCGGATAAACAATTGCAGCCAATATTAAAAACTTCAGTGTAGCCACAAAATCGTCCTTAGTCAGCTTACTGACAAAGGTGTGAAGTAAATCCTTATTGGACAAAAAAGTGAACAAAATAACGCCGCTGATTACGCCAACTTGTCTGTAACCTACAGAGATTAAATATGAAGAGAGAAAGGTCACCACAAGTGCAATTTCAGTTGTAAGCCCCCTCCCTTTTGTAGAAAAATCTCTTAAATACCCCAATCCTGCCAAAAGAAGTACTGTCAAAAATCCGGCGATTCCAAAAAGATAGCTTAATTTGATTGTCAAAAATCCTGATAAATAAGCAAGAATGCCAACCAGAGAAAATGTCCTTACACCTGCCACAGCCTCATTTTCAGAACTATTTCTGACACTATACTGTCGCTCTACCCCTATCAAAAGAGCAAGGGCAGTGGACATAAAAAAAGATAACAGAACATCCATTGATCAGTAATTAAAAATCTCTGTGTTCAAAGGGACTTCTTTCTTAAATTCGGACCCATCGAGCTTAACATTAATTTGAACATTGGTAAAAGTCACTGTAGTAAGATTTCCATTATTATCTTCACTTGTTATCTTCTTTATATACTCATCGGAAAATTCTATCAAAAGATATTTGAGTCCAATATCGGTTTTCGGAATAAGCTTTACAACATTATCTGATACAGCTTCAAAATTAAATGTGTTTTTGGATTCCTTCAAATCAAGTAAAATTTGAAAAATTATATTGTTAGATCCGCTTGAAGTTACCTTTTGTCTTATCAACTGCTCGGTTGAGCTGTCATAGTACTCCATACTATCTTTTGTAAAAAGGTAATACTGAGGGTATGGACTTTTATAATCCCAAATGACTTTGCTGTTTGATAGCAATTTGATAACACCTGTATATGCATCTGTGCCAAAGTCTTTAATAGTTGTTTCCTGATAAAAATCTGCCTTCAAACTCTTGATTGAAGTAAATTTATTAATCAAAGTATCTATATTCTCAGCAAACAGACTGCTTGAAAAAACAAAAATCATAAAAAAGTAAAATATCCTCATTTTATCCTCCGTAAAAATATGCTATATTATAGATATTTTTTTCAAAGGAGTAAAGGATTGAGTATACTTTTGTTGGATGATGAAGAAGTTTTTGCCAAAATGCTTAGTTTTGTTTGTGCAAGCGCAGGGGCTAAATTTTACTACGCACGGACAATTGATGAGGCGAAAGAAATCGTCAAAAAAAATCATATAAAATACGCAATTATTGATCAAAATCTTAAGAACGAGAAAGGGGTGAGTTTCAATAGATTTGTCAAAGATACTACAGCTGATATAAAAACAATCTTCTGCTCTGGGATTTTAGACAACATTGATGATAATGAGCTTAGTCGGTTTGACTTTGTAATAGATAAGTCCGAGTTAATAACATTTTTGAACAAACTGCTATTAAAGTCATAAAAATCATCAAAAATATGATTTTTTATATTGACAATTTCAAATTCTCATATATCCTACCTAAAAAGGAGGATTGATGAACCTTAATGTCAAAACTGTTTATGCAATGATTGCCATCGGAGAGCTGACACTAAACCATGGGAAAAGTTTTTTAAAAGCATCTGACATATCATCTAAATACAATATCCCACCAAGATTTTTAGAGCTCACTCTAAATGACTTAAAAACAAGCGGCATAATTAACTCTAAAAGAGGCGCAAAAGGTGGATTTTACATACTTAAAAATCCTGAAGAGATAACACTTTTTGACATAATAAACGTCACTGAGGCAAGTACAAAAGTTTTTGAATGCGAACCATTGCAAAACAAGCATCTGTGCGTTTTTAAAAATATTTTTGATGATCTGAATAACACCATTGCCGATTTCTTCAAAAGTATCACGGCTGTCAAGATTGCCGAAATAATAAGAAATAAAAATACAGTAGATTTTATAATATAAGCCGGAGGACGAGCCATGAAAAATGTATCAAGCAAACTTTTACACGCAGGTTATGAGCCTGACTCAACAGGAGCAAGAGCAGTACCAATTTATCAAACATCAGCATATATGTTCAAATCCACTGAGCATGCAGCCAACCTTTTTGCATTAAAAGAGTTTGGCAATATTTATACAAGATTGATGAACCCTACAACAGATGTGCTTGAAAAAAGATTGGCCGCTCTACACGGCGGGACAGCTGCAATTGCCACAGCAAGCGGTCATGCTGCAATGTTTTACGCAATATTAAATATTACCGAGCTTGGAGACAATATCGTTTCTTCTTCAAACCTCTACGGAGGGACATACAACCTTTTTAAAAACACATTCAGGAAACTTGGAAGAGAGGTAAAACTAATAGACTCAAGTAACCCTGAAAACTACCTAAATGCTGCTGATGAAAAAACTAAAGCATTTTACATCGAAACTATAGGCAATCCTAAAAATAATGTGGGCGATTTTGAAAAAATTGCAAAATATGCCCACGACTTAAAAATACCACTTATTGTTGATAACACTGTTGCCCCTTACATTTGCAATCCTTTCGACTATGGTGCTGATATTGTTATCTATTCTATAACAAAATATGTTACCGGCAACGGTACAAGCATGGGTGGAGCTATTGTTGAAAAAGGGGATTTCGATTGGAGCAGCGGCAAATTTCCCGAATTTGTAAACCCTGATGAATCTTATCATGGTCTTATATATTGGGATGCTTTTGGAAATCATAATAAAGCCGTATTAAAGGGTGCAAGCTTTTCAATGAAAGTAAGGCTGCAGCTTCTAAGAGACATAGGAGCGTGTATCAGCCCATTCAATTCTTTCATGGCTATAGAAGGGCTTGAAACATTGACTTTAAGGATGAAGAAACATTGCGAAAATGCTCTTGAAATAGCAAAATTTCTTGAAGGGCATCCAAAAGTATCTTGGGTCAACTATCCGGGACTGAGCTCTCATCCTGACCATAAAAATGCAGTTAAATATCTAAAAAATGGTTATGGGGCTATCATTGGCTTTGGAGTAAAAGGGGGATATGACGCAGGGGTAAAATTTATAAATTCTTTGAAAATGGTTTGCCATGTAGCCAATATTGGTGATGCACGAAGTCTTGTAATTCACCCCGCAAGCACAACTCATCAACAGCTAAGCAAAGAGGATAGAGAAAAAGCAGGCGTTACTGATGATTTTATAAGATTTTCAGTAGGGATAGAAGAGCCTGAAGATATTATAGCAGATATCGAACAGGCACTAAACAAAATGTAGAGGTAATTATGAGGAATTTATATAACAAAATGTACCAGACAGTAGGAAATACACCGCTTGTAAGGCTTGAAAAAGTATCAAAGGAGCTTGGAGTAAATCTATTTGCAAAACTTGAAAGCAGAAATCCGGGGTTTTCGGTAAAAGACAGAATTGCTTACGGAATGCTTAACGATGCTATTTCAACAGGTAAATTAAAAGAGGGGATGAAAATTATTGAGCCTACAAGCGGCAATACAGGGATTGCCCTTGCCATGATGGGGGCTTCACTCGGGTTTAAAGTGACACTTGTCATGCCTGAGTCAATGAGTGTCGAAAGACGAGCTATGATGAAATATTACGGAGCAGACTTTATTCTTACACCTGCTGAAAAAGGGATGAAAGGGGCTATTGACAAAGCAACCGAAGTCTTAAAAGAAACCCCTGAAAAATATTTTATGCCTCAGCAATTTGAGAATCCTGCAAATCCTAAAATTCACGAGGCTACTACTGGTCCTGAAATATTCAGAGACCTTCAAGGTAATGTAGATTTTTTTGTTGCAGGTGTAGGGACAGGGGGCACAATCTCTGGGACATCAAGGTATCTGAAAAGTGTTTCTTTTAAAAGTGTCACAAGCGTTGCGGTTGAACCTGCAAAAAGCCCTGCAATCACTAAGTATCTAAGTAAAGAAGATTTCGCCCCTGCACCACATAAAATACAGGGGATAGGTGCTGGTTTTATACCTAAAAATTTAGATTTAAATGTAGTTGACCATATTCTTACAATAGATGATGAGGAAGCCATTGAAGCGGCGAAAGAGCTTGCCTTTACTGAAGGGATTGCAGCGGGTATCTCTTCAGGAGCTAATTTTGAAGCAGCAAAAAAAGTGGCAAAAAATCTTGCAAAGCAAAATGACAATATTGTATTTATCGTGTGTGATACAGGGGAAAGATATTTGAGCACAGACTTATTTGTAAGGTAAATGCGAAAAAAGATTAATTGCTACAAATGTAAATTTTTCTATGTTACATGGGATGAAAACAGGCCTTACGGGTGTAAGGCCTATGGCTTTAAAAGTAAAATCATTCCCAGTCAGGTAGTCCTCTCTACTTCTGGTCAAAATTGCCTCTCTTTCACTCAAAGATGAAATTGAAAATAAAGTGCCAGGCAAATAATATTACTCTTAGGGAAAAAATTTTCTAAAATGCATATATAGCCACCATATTTGGTGGCTATATTATTTAATAGGTATGAGTTCGTAACTGCAACTTCCAAGCCCTAACTTTTCTGCATGCTTCAACTGAATCATAGAATCAAGATAAGAATAAATCTCTTTAAAAGGGTCAGCATTTACCCCCATAGCCTTTTTTACAAGATCGAAAGATGCCATATCAATTGCCACCGGGTCAGTTGAAGATAAAAACCCGATATCCCCTGTAATCGGAGCATCATTCCCTGGATAACAATCACACGCAGGGCTAATATTTGTCAGTATATTAACATACAAAATTTTCCCTTTTAATGCTTCATTTACCCCAAACGCATATTCAGCCATTTTAAGCTGAGTATTTTCGGATGTTTCATTCCAGTTAATACCAATAGCTTCCTCAGGACATACAGCGATACACCTTGCACACCCGGTACAATTTTCATTAATTTTTGCTTTAGGATTTATCGTTATCGCGTTATGGGCACAAGCAAAAAGGCATCTGCCGCAAGAAGTACATTTGTCTTCATGAACAGATGGCACAGATATGGAATGCATCTCAAGCTTCCCTTCCCTCGAAGCACATCCCATAGACAAGTTTTTTATTGCTCCTCCAAAGCCTGATACTTCATGCCCTTTAAAATGTGAAACAACAACCATACCATCAGCATTTATAATATCAGCTGCTAATTTGACACTTTTTAAAAGCTCACCTTTAATAGGTACTGAAACGGAATTTTCACCTCTAAGTCCATCCGCTATAATTACCGGTAATTGTAAAGTAGAAAAGTTAAACCCGTTCAAATAAGCATTTTTTAAATGGTCTACACTGTTTGTCCTCATCCCCACATAAAGCGTATTTGTATCGGTAAGGTAAGGGTTTGCTCCAAGCTGAACAAGAGTTTCAGCTATAGGCCTGATATACACGGGATTAATAAAGGCAGTATTGCCAAGCTCTCCAAAATGGGTTTTAATGGCAATTAAAGATTTTTTACCAAAATACCTGCTCGGCTCAAGTCTGTTAAAAAGCTTTTTTATCTTGTTTAGAGGGGAATTAAATTTTTTATTATTTAGTGATGAAAAATAAACTTTTGATTGCATAATGCACCTCCTCAGTATAAAATTTAGCATGAATAACAAACTGCCATTTATCGGTATCACATTAGGCGATGTTTTAACAAGAGAAAATATTTTTTTAGCCCTAAGTCTTGCCGGCATTATATTCTTAACATTATTAATTTTTATTTATCTGAAAATCCTTGCAAAAAGAGGGAAGGTATCTGTCAATTTTGCTAAGCTTGTAAAATATGTTGCCATAATAACGGTTTCTGAATTTATAATCTATTTCTATAAGGATTTCCCACCTGTTATTAAATTTTCAAAAGGTGTCGAAATCATTGCTTTTGGTATTTTTGTAAAAATAATTGTGGTAGATATTTATTACCTTGAAATTATCAAAAAAAAGACATCAAAAACGAGCCATATAATTGCCGATATACTGAAATTTGCAATAATTGCAGTCTTTTTATTATATTTCCTGAGATCTGTATTTGAATTTAATTTAGCAGCAATTTTGACACCGTCGGCAATCCTGACAGCAATAATAGGTCTTTCCATGCAGGATACCATAGGCAACCTTATCTCTGGACTCATCATTCAACTTGAAAAACCTTTCGAAATAGGAGATTGGATAGAAATTGACTCTATCCTTGGAGAAGTAGTTGAAATAAATTGGCGTTACACTAAAATCAAAAACTTACAAGATATTTATATTATCTTGCCAAATAACAACTTGGCAAAAGATAAGGTTATTAATTACACAAAACCTACTCCTGAAATAAACCAAATGATTACAATTGGTGTTTCCTATTCTGCTTCACCAATTCTTGTTAAATCTGCTATATCTGAAGTTGTAAAAAGCAACCCAAATACAAAGCTGATAAACATCTTTCTTAAAGAGTATAGTGACTCATCGATTGTATATGAAATTTACTATACAGTGAAAGGGATAGGAAATCTAAGGAAAACAAAAGATGAAATATATAGTGGTATTTGGTACAATTTCAAGAATAAAGGGATAGAGATACCTTTCCCAATAAGAACGGTAATTATGAAAAAAGAGGAAGAGGGGCCGGTTATAAATACCGAATTAATAAACAAATTAAAAGCATCTGATATTTTCTCAGAAATTAGCGAAAGTGTCCTGATAGATTTTCTTTCATACGGACTTATTAAAGAATATCTTGAAAATGAAGAGGTCATAAAAGAAGGGGAAAGCGGAGAAAGCATGTTTTTCGTACTTGAAGGTAAATTTGAAGCTAAAAAGCACGGCAAGAACTTAGGAATATTGCAGCCAGGAGATTTTTTTGGTGAAATGAGCCTTTTGACCGGAGATAAAAGGTATGCTACAATCACGGCTGTCACTAAGGCAAAAGCTATCGAAATCGACAGGCAGGCATTCAAAGTGTTACTCCAACGAGAAAGAAAGGTAATTGATAAAGTGAGAAGTGTCATCGAATCACGAAGCAAAGGGAATGAGGCAAACAATCCGACCCGAGGAAGCAAAAAAACAAATTACGCCGGAGTGTTTGAAAAATTTAAAAAAATATTCAGTATCAGCTGACACATTTAATATTGTATTGAAATATTTGATTTTTTTTTGGTAAAAATATATAAATACGTTATAAAAGAATAATACCTTTTGGGGTTGAATATGAAAAGAGATAAAACGGAATACGCTGTCCAAGCAGTAAACAATGCAATAGATATATTGGAAATACTTGGTGATTGTGACAACGAATTAAGTGTAAGCGAAATCGGTATTAAGCTTGGGCTAACAAGGAGCAATGTCAATAAGTTGCTAACCACACTCGAAAATTTCGGGTATGTCGAGCACAACAGGTATACAGGCAACTACAGGCTTGGCGTAAAGACCTTTCAAATCGCACAAGCATACCTAAACAAACTGAGTCTAATTGACATATCCATGCAGTTTTTGACAGAGTTAAGAGACTTGACAGGTGAATCGGCTTATATAAGCGTCCTTAGAGGATCAAAAGTAGTCTATCTCAACTTAGTAGAAACAAACAAATCAGTAAGAGTGCTACCAAGAATAGGAAATGTGGGACCAGCTTATGCCACTGCCACAGGTAAGGCACAAATGGCCTTCATGGAAAAGAAAGAATTTGAAAAATACTTTTCTCAAGAGAAACTTATAAAAGTAACTGAAAATACAATAGATGATTTCAACCTTCTTCAAAAAGAGCTTGAAAAGGTAAGAGAACATGGCTTTGCGACAGATAATGAAGAATACGAGCTTGGAGTAAGATGTGTCGGTGCACCGGTATTTAACTTTATGGGGGATGTAATTGCAGGTATCAGTATTAGCGCCCCGAAAGAAAGGCTAAGCGAAGAAAAAATGAATACTGAGGCTGCATCAATGGTAAAAGATATAGCCAGAAGGCTTTCTATTAAATTTGGATTTAAGGGTTAACCAACCCTTTTCTCTTATCCCTCATAATTACGGCATAAGCGGAATGGTTGTGTATACTTTCCTGGTTTTCACTTGATACTTCAAACCATGTAATTCTATCGTCAGCAATAAGTTTTTCCGCCACATTTCTTACTATATCTTCTACAAAAACAGGATTTTCATAGGACTTTTCGGTAATATACTTTTCATCTTCCCGCTTTAAAAGTGCATATATCGGAGCACTTGCTGACCGCTCAGCTATCTCAATCAGCTCTTCAATCCACACCATTTTGCAATATCTGATATCAATTTTTACATAACTTCTCTGATTATGTGCGCCATATTTACTAATCTCTTTTGAACAAGGACATACGGATAATACGGGGACTTTTACGGATAACACAAAGTCTTTTTTATCTTTGGATTTTGAGCCGATAATGCCACACTCATAATCCATCAGAGATATCTGACCTGAAACGGGGGAAACTTTCTCCACAAAGTACGGAAAATAAACCTCTATGTGAGCCTCATCAGAGTTGAGCTTCTCGCAGAGCTCATCAAGAATCAGTTTAAATGATGAAATACTTATATTTTCCCTATACCCGTTAAGAATCTCAACAAACCGCGACATGTGTGTCCCCTTAAAATTGTGAGGAAGCTGCACATACGCATTTATCTTTGCAACGGTATGCTGATTACCTTTGGCTTTATCTTTCAGAGTAATAGGATAAAGGATATCCTTTATCCCTACCTTGTCTATGGTAATATTTCTAAAATCTTGCTGGCTTTGTATATCTTTTAACATTATCTGCGTTTTATTTTTTGTCTGCCAATAAGAGCTTGATAAGGTTTGGCACCTTGAGGAATTTTTTCGATATTAAGCTGCATCCACAATGTCCCGTAGTTTTGCATCTTCATCTTTTTCCCGTTTTTCAAAAGCTCGAGATTTGATTCAAGTTTTTCATCAAGCGGGGATTTTTTAAGCCCTTTGGTTAATACTTCGATTGCCTTGTCCCTCTCTCCGTTACTGTCAAGGATATAAGCATATACGGCATAGACAAACCCTTCTTTGGGTGTAGCCTTGATAGCTTTTTCCATTACCTTCTTTGCTTCGTCAATATTCTTGTTTTTAAAGTAGTAGGTAGCAAGCATACACATGGACATCCAGTTTTTACTTAGCCCATTTTTCAAATACGGCAAAGCTTCATCAAACTTCTTTTTAGTGTAAAGTATCATACCAATTTGAGAATCAATCTGCTGCTTAACCAAAAACTGCCATTTGGAGTAGTCATAACCTGACTTGAGCCTTTCAATCGCCTTATCAGCCCTGTCAGCTTTCAAATCTTTTTCAACCATCTTAAAGAGGTCGGTCAACTTCTTGAGAAATTTTTTGCCTATAAAATAGTTAATCCCTATCACGAACACTGCTGCAGTCAATATCGCAAGAAAATAATTGTAAGAGAGGAAATATACCCCTATTCCGGCTAATGTGCCAATACCAAGTGAAATAATCAGTGTATACATCAAATATCTCCATTATTTTTATTTGAGGTTGGGATTATATATATTCATTACACCATTTTCAAGATATATTTGTTTAAAAGTTTATTATTGTAATTAATGCCTCATTGTCGGTTTATCTACATTAAGCACTCACAAAAGGCTAATACACTTTTAAAATTGTTAACAATTTTACTTTACTAATTTTTTTAAAGGATTAACTTTTAGCATAGAGTTTGTACGATTTTTTTATTTTTTAGTAAAAACTTTAACAATATGGAGTTTTTTATGATTAATAGAAGAAATTTCTTAAAATTTGGATTTGCCACATCTGTTGCCATGAGTATCCCTTCATTAGCTGAAGGTGGCATTAAGTCAAATCTCGCCATTGCAGAATCAACCGACCATAGAAAAGCAGCAAGTACTGCCATTGAGATGTTAGGTGGTATCGATAAATTTATTAAAAAGGGGGATGTTGTAGCGATAAAACCTAATATGGCATGGGCAAGAGAGCCGCAGTACGCTGCCAATACAAACCCAGAAGTTGTCGCAGAGGTTATAAAGCTGTGTTATAAAGCTGGTGCAAAAAAAGTTATAGTTACTGACAATCCTTGCGATAATGCAAGAAGTGTGTTTAACCTTTCCAAAATACCACTTTTGGCTCAAAAAGAAAATGCTGATGTTTTTATCCCTCAGAGAAGGCACTATGAAAATATGGATATTGGTGGAAAATTTCTCGGACAGTGGCCGGTGCTTAAGATTTTCAAAGAGGTTGACAAAGTAATAAATATCCCTGTGGCAAAAAATCATTCTTCCTCAAAAGTTACTATAGGTATGAAAAATTGGATGGGGGCCATAGGTGGAAACAGAGGCTTCCTGCATCAGAATCTACATCAGGCTATCTTTGAGCTTGCCACTTTTTTCAAGCCAAACCTGACATTAATCGATTGTACCCGAATAATGTTACAAGGCGGTCCATCAGGCGGTAGTCTTTCATATGTCAGAAAATTAAACAGAATCATTGCTACAACCGACGTAGTTGCCGGCGATGCAGTCGCTTGCGAATACCTTGAAATAAATCCATATGATGTAAGATATCTGACCCTGGCTGCAGATAACGGTTTGGGACGGATATCAAAATCTAATATGAATATACAGTATGAAAAGATTTAGGCTAATCTCTCAGATAACTTTCTTTGTCATTTTTATATTAATATTCTTTAATGCCATAATTGACTTAAATGATTTTAGCGGGGGATTTTCCTTAAAAGGAGGGATAAAATATATCTTTATCGTAGATCCTCTAATTACAATTAATACCTTTTTAGCTTCACACCGTTTCGAATTAATATATGGTTTTAGTATCATTTTTATTCTTCTAACTCTTGTTTTGGGAAGATTTTTCTGCGGATGGGTTTGCCCTTTTGGGACGATACATCATTTTTTCAGTTTTATTGCCTCAAAGCTAAATTTTTATAAAAAAGACAACAAACAGACAAATTTTTACAGACTAAAGTATTATCTTCTTTTTTTCATACTTTTTACAGCTATTTTCGGGATAAACCTCTCAGGGTATTTCGACCCTTTGTCAATAGTGGTTAAAGGTTTTGGGATATTTTTGCTGCCAATATTATCTTTATTTTACAAACTTGAGTTTCTTCCTGACAGCATAAAGGATTTTCTTTTTTATAATATCCTTGGAAGAGAAGATTACTACTACGGTCAGGCTTTTGCTGTGGGATTTTTCTTTTTACTCCTCATTGTGTTAAATTTCTATAAAAGCAGATTCTGGTGTGTTTATCTTTGCCCGTTGGGAGGGCTCTATGGTTTATTATCAAAGTATTCTTTGTTTAAAATAAGAAGAGACGATTCCTGCTTAAATTGTGGAATTTGCAATAAATATTGTATAGCTCAGGCAGAGCCAGGGTCTGAATCATTTAAAAGTAGTGAATGTATGTTACTTTTTGACTGTGTTGATAGATGCTCAGTAAGAGCCCTTGATTATACTTTTTATAATAAATCATCTAAAATAGATTTAACAAGAAGAGGTATGGTATCCTCATCTGTATCAGCTTTGGTAGGAATGAGTTTGATTAATGTTTCTTTAATTAAACCTGAAAAGAACCCTTCTCTATTAAGGCCACCTGGCGCAGAAAATGAAAAAGATTTTCTTGCCTTATGTATCAGATGTGGCGGGTGCATGAAGGTTTGCCCGGAAAACTTTTTACAACCTGCCTTTCTTCAGGCAGGGATTATTGGCTATTGGACACCTATTGGAAATCCCTCTTTCGGTTACTGCGTTTACAACTGCAATCTTTGTGGGCAGATATGCCCTACTGGCGCAATTAAAAATTTAGCCATTGAGGATAAAAAAAGATTTGTTATCGGAACAGCCTTTATTGATAAAAACAGGTGCCTGCCATATGCTTATAATGTAAATTGCATGGTTTGTGAAGAGCACTGCCCCACAAGCCCCAAAGCTATCTTTTTTTATGAGCATACAGTTTTAAAAAATGGCAAAGAATATATTGTAAAAAACCCGATGGTTAACCCTGAGCTATGTATCGGCTGCGGTATCTGCACATACAAATGTCCGGTATCCGATATGCCTGCTATTTATGTGACATCTATAAAAAAAGGTGGCTTGCTTACATGAAAAATTAATAAATTAAGTCCTATACAAGGTTGCGCAAAGAGCTTTTAAATAATCTGATTCTACCATTTAGAAATTAGTACTTAGTCTCTGTGGGAAGAATAGAACGTTTATTTACAAAATTATTCTGATGGGATATAATAATTTATAATATTGTAGAGGGTGTATACAATGAAAAAATTACCAATAGGGGTTCAAACATTCAGAAAAATAAGAGAAGAAGATTATATTTATGTTGATAAAACAAAGGAAGCTTATGAATTAGTCAATAATTACATATATATTTTCCTTTCTCGCCCCCGCAGATTTGGTAAATCCCTATTTCTTGATACACTAAAAGAGCTTTTTGAAGGTAATAAAAAGCTTTTTGAAGGTCTTTATATTTACGATAAATGGAACTGGGATGAAAAATACCCGGTGATTAAAATTAGTTGGGCAGGTGATTTGACCACTCTCGAAAAAGTAAATGATAGAGCAATTGATATTTTTAAAACTAATCAGAAAACACTCGGAATTGAATGTGAAAATAATAATAATCCTTCCTCATGTTTTAATGAATTAATACAAAAAGCTTATAAAAAATATAATCAAAAAGTCGTCATACTAATAGATGAATATGATAAACCTATACTTGATGTAATTGAAAATATAGAGCAGGCAAAGATAAACAGAGAATTTATCAAGGGGCTTTATTCAATAATAAAAGATAATGATGCTTATATAAGATTTGCATTTCTTACCGGTGTAAGCAAATTTTCCAAGGCATCTATCTTTAGTGGTCTTAATATGCTAACTGATATTTCACTTAATCCAAAATATGGGAATATTTGTGGTTATACACAAAATGACATCGAAACAACTTTTAGGCCTTACTTTGAAAACGTAGATATGGAAAAGGTAAAAAGGTGGTATAACGGCTATAACTTTCTCAAGGATAATGTTTATAATCCCTTTGATATTTTACAGTTTATCAGCAACGAATTTTTATTTAGAAATTATTGGTTTGAAACCGGTACACCTTCATTTTTAATTAAATTAATAAAAGAGAGAAACTATTTTTTGCCTAAACTTACAAATTTAGTTGTAGATGATAAGATATTATCAAGCTTTGATATAGAACATATAGATTTGGAAGTTTTATTTTTTCAGTCAGGTTATTTGACTATAGATAAAGTAAAACATAATGAGCTTTTGCAATCTATAGAATACAAACTAAGAATACCAAACTTAGAAGTCCAAATATCATTAAACGATTATATAATTCATTATCTATACAAAGGTGATACAAAGATAAAAGACCCTCTGATAAAATCCCTTTTTTATGGAAAAATTGAAGATTTTAAGTCAACTTTGACTACTCTATTTGCATCAATACCATATACCAATCACACAAAAAACGACATAAAACTATATGAAGGGTTTTATGCAAGCGTAATATACGCATACCTTTCATCTCTTGGCATAAGAATTATTGGCGAAGATGTAACTAATAATGGTAGGATTGATTTGACTTTATTTGTGGGGGATAAAATTTATATCATTGAATTTAAAGTTGATGGGAAGAAAGGTGAAGCATTAAAACAGATAAAGGAAAAGAGTTATGCTGAAAAGTATCTCAATGAATCTAAAGAGATTTATCTTGTGGGGATAGAATTCAGCTCTAATGAAAAAAATGTTATCAATTTTGAGTGGGAAAAGGTATAAGTTCTACGTTCAAAGTTCAATATTTGTTTTAGCTTAAAAGTACAAACAGTTGGATAAAGACAGCTATCTTTATTATTGCAAAATATGGAAAAAAATGTATTAATCAGGCAAAATTAAATAAAATAAACGGAGTAGTAAGTATGTCTAACCCTTTGCCTGAAAAAGGTAACAATTTTATAGAAGATATTATAATTGAAGATATTAAAAATAATAAAAATGACGGAAAAGTAATCACAAGATTCCCGCCTGAACCAAACGGTTATTTGCATATAGGTCACGTTAAGTCAATTTGTCTAAATTTTGGTTTGGCTGAAAAATTTAATGGAAAGTGTAACCTTAGATTTGATGACACAAACCCTGAGAAAGAGAGTGATGAATACGTAAAATCTATTATAGAAGATGTAAAATGGCTTGGATTTAATTACGGTGAAAAGGAATTTTATGCTTCTGATTACTTTCAGCAGATGTATGACTATGCTGTAGAGCTGATAAAAAAAGGTAAAGCATATGTATGCCACTTAACTGCAGAAGAGATGAGGCAATATAGAGGGACACTTACCGTGTCGGGGAAAGATTCTCCTTACAGAAATAGAAGTGTAGAAGAAAATTTAGAACTTTTCGAAAAGATGAAAAATGGCGAATTTGAAGAAGGTGAATGCGTTTTGAGAGCAAAAATAGATATGAGCTCACCTAACTTAAATATGCGTGACCCTGTAATGTACAGGATTTCTCACGCACATCACCACAGGACAAAAGACAAATGGTGCATCTACCCAATGTATGATTGGGCTCATGGACTTGAAGACTCTATAGAAGGGGTCACTCACTCTATATGCACTTTGGAGTTTGAAGACCACAGACCTCTTTACGATTGGTTTTTAGACCAACTTGAAGTGTTCCATCCTCAACAGATAGAGTTTGCAAGATTAAATCTTACTTATACCGTTTTAAGTAAAAGAAAACTTTTAAAGCTCGTAACTGAAAAATATGTAAACGGTTGGGATGACCCAAGGATGCCTACAGTATCAGGACTGAGAAGACGTGGATTTACCCCTGAAAGTTTGAGGGATTTTGCCGAAAGAATCGGGGTAGCTAAGAGTAACAGTATTGTAGAAATTGAGCTTTTAGAGCACTGCATACGTGAAGATTTGAATAAAAGGGCTGAAAGAAGGATGGTTGTAGTCGACCCAATAAAGCTTATCATCACAAACTTCCCTGAAGATAAAGTTGACTTTATGGAGGCGAAAAATAATCCCGAAGATGATAATGCAGGCACAAGGCTTATCCCTTTCACAAAGGAGCTTTTTATACAAAGGGAAGACTTTATGGAAAATCCGCCCCAAAAATATTTTAGACTTGCTCCCGGCAAAGAGGTAAGATTGCTGCACGGCTATTATGTTACATGCACAGATTTTGAAAAAGATGAAAATGGTAACATTACCACAGTTTACTGCACATATGACCCTGAAAGCCGAGGCGGATGGACTAATGATGGCAGAAAGGTAAAAGGGACAATACATTGGGTATCTGCAACTCATTGCATTGACGTCAAATTAAATATGTATGACAGACTTTTCACCAAGCCAAATCCTGACGATGTTGAAGAGGGGGAAGATTTTACGGCTAACATTAATCCTAATTCTGTGCAAACAATTATTGCAAAAGGTGAACCTTCTTTAAGAGAAACGAAGCCTCTTGAAAAGTATCAATTTGTAAGAATTGGTTATTTCTGCACAGATTATGACACTAATGAAAATCTACCTGTTTTTAACCTGACTGTTAATTTAAAAGACAGTTGGGCAAAGATACAAAATAAAAACTAAGAGGGAAGCCATGGGAGAGCCAAAACCTACCTGTTCAATTTGTGCTTGGAGAGCAACTTGTAATAAAAAATACTCAATTGCTGACCCTTCAAAGTGTCTTGATTATGCAAGGGATTTAACTATTGAAATTAAAACAGAAGGTAAAGAAGAACAAAATGAAGATAAAGACCGGGATAGGAATTGACGCTCATAGGTTTTGCGAAAATAGACCTTTAATTGTCGGCGGTATAAAAATAGATTTTGAATTTGGACTTCTTGGTCATAGTGATGCAGATGTATTAATTCATGCAATTATTGATAGCCTTGTAGGGCCTGCACTTGGTAAAGATATCGGTCAAATTTTTCCCGATAATGACGATAGATTTAAAAATATCGACTCAAAAGTGCTTTTAAAAGAGTCTGTTAGATTGATAAAAGAGAAAAATTACCAAATATCTCATGTAGATGCTGAGATAATAGGCGAAAAACCTAAATTTAAGAGTTATATCCATCTAATGCGAGAAACCCTTGCTCAAACAATGGAGATTGACATTGATGATATTACAATAAAAGCAACCACTACTGAAAAAATGGGATTTACAGGCCGCGGTGAAGGTCTTGCAGCCATTGCAGTGTCCACATTGGTAAAATTATAGACTTAAAATTCACTCATATCACTTTACAAACGTCATCTACGCATTTGCTAAAAAATACAAAATACAAAAATATGATATATGATATTACCGCGAGGGCTGCAAAAGTAAGGCTGTAGTATCCCATTGGTGCAAGCAGAAAAACTGTTATCCAGTGAAGAAATATAATCCTACCGGAATGTAGTCTGATTGGAAAATCATTTATCCGACTAATTACAACAAGCCCTGACAAATTCCACCCATAAAGGGAGATAATCCTATGAATATTTCTTAACAATCTTAAATTCTCCGCCGTATTGTAGTCAGGATAAAAATATATTGCAATATAGGCTACCCCTGTTACAGCTGTAGCTATCAAAAAACAAATCCCTGAAGTCAAAAATGCCTTTTGCTGCTCTTTTAGCCCTAAATTTATATATAAAAAAAGAGTAGTAACTACTGCCACAACAAGTATAAGGGATATTACAAGCTCTAAAATAGCAGACTCAAATAGGATAAAGATAAAAAATATTATCACCCCAAGATTTATTGTCCAAAAAATTGCTATTTTAGTATATCTGCCTATCGGCGTCTTAGCCCTGTGCATCATCTTAAATATCATTGATAGTGAAATAAGAGATACAGGAAAAGAAAACCCAAGAAAAAAGGTATTAAGCTCAAATTTTTCAAACGGAAGTAGCTTTGAAAATTCATGGTTGTATATGGCAAAAGTAGAAAGTAACAGCCCCAATGAGATACAAAGTAGTGAGGCATGATGAAATTTGTCGTAAGTAGGGACTTTTGTGGTAAAAAAGTCAAACGGGAAAAAAGAAAACTTTTTTACCCTTACCATTTCCACGATAACAACCAAAATCAAAGAAACAGCTATAGCATAAACATACATATGAAAAAAAGATAAAAAGGCATAGATAAATGTCAAAATAAAAAAAATCTTATTTTTAAGACTCATTACCCCTCTATTCTCAGTAAAATAAATAATTATTGAGCCACCTGAGCATAAATTAAACAAAAAAATGTGCAGTCTTTCAAAATTATACTCGGGGATAATCAGATGCATAAAGCCAAAAATCATTGCCAAAGTCAATGTGCTAAAAAAAAGTAGCCTTGTACCAAAATTCATTTTACCTGCCTAAAGTGTGCCTAATAGTATATTCCAAATCGGGAAAATAGAATTTAAACCCATTATCCAATAACTTTTTCGGATAAACTCTTGTACTTGTCAAGAGGATTTCTCTACCCATATCACCAAATAAAAGCCTTACGACTTTTTCAGGGACTTTTATAAATTGAGGCCGATTTAAAACCTTTGCCAGTGTTTTAGCATAATCTTTTTGGCGCACCGGATTAGGTGACACAACATTTACAGCACCACTGATATTGTCTTTGTAAAGTGAAAACAAAATACTGTAAAGAGCATCATCCATACTTACCCAACTAAGATAATTATCCCCCTTTCCAAATACTACACCTAATCCCGTATTAAAAAATGGAAGCACCCTATTTAGAGCACCGCCACAGTAGGACATTACAACACCAATACGTAAATTTACAACCCGCATACTGCTTTTTAAAATATTTGCTGAATCTTCCCAATTTTTACAAATATATGAAATAAACTCATTGCCAGACACACCCTCTTCATCCACAAAATTATCCCCCGTTTCTCCGTAGTAACCTATAGCTGAAGCAGAAATAAAAACTCTTGGTTTTCTCTCCAGGCTTAACAAAAATTTAGCTAACTTCTTTGTGTTATCAATCCTGCTTTTGACAATTTCACCTTTTATCTTGTCATTCCATCTTTTATTGCCGATTGGCTTGCCAGCCAAATGAATTACCGCATCAAAGTTTAAGTCACTGCCATAAACCTTACCTGTATCTACTTCCCAATAATAATTTTCTTCGTCTGTAAGCTCTTTGTCCCTTATAAGTCTGATAACTTTGTGACCGTGAGTCTGCAAAAGGGGTAAAAGATTCCTGCCGATATCACCACTTGCTCCAGTCACAGCAATCCGCATAGGTTTTACATTAAACTTTTCAAGAAAATCTATATCATTTCTTGTAATAGTATGTCTGTAGTCAAACATCCTTCTGAATTTATTAAATACAAAATATTTTGTTAAAAAGTGTAAAGGCATTTCAAATTCAACATGGTCTTTAAGTTGTGAAACATTCTCCTCTAACCGATTAAAAATATGTGAATGTTTATATTTCTTAAATGGCCCCTTTTCCTGAATATCAATAAACATTCTATTTTTCTCATATTCCACATGTTTTGCCACATAATCAATCCAAAAAGGTCCCGCTTTTACTTTAAAAAATACACGAGGATTTTCACAAACTCTACCGGTCTGAGAAAGCAGAATAACACTTTCCCAACAAGGGGTAAGCCTCTTTATAACTGCATCTCTTTCATGCCAGGAAAAAAGCTTTTCGACACTTACTTCAAAGTTTGACTCTTTTATAAATCTGCTTTTCATCTTTTAAGGCCAAACCTTTTTATCGACGTGACAGTGACAACACCTTCAGTTTTAGATAAAATTTTTACCCTTTTGTCTATCTTCAAATCTTTGATATCGCCATGATATTTAGCCATAAACTTTTTCCCTTCCCTCTCGCACATTACTACCCTTAACGGCGACTCAAACCCCTCAGGCGGTGTATTTAAGATTGTATATGTATATATCCTAAGACTTTTAGATTCTTGCCCCTTTTTATTCTTAAACTTCAATCCGTCAATATTAAAATATTTAACAAGAGCATTTTTTCTTTTAAGAATAGACACAAAATTATTTGTGGCAAGACCACCGATACTCTGAGTAAGAGCAACATCATTCTTTTTTGGTATAATACTTTTATCGCACTTGCCTGTCATAATCCTATAACATTCAACCACCTGAGCAAGACCGCTCGCCCCTACCGGATGACCCCTGGACTTTAAACCACCCGATAAATTTACCGGAAGCTTGCCATCCTTGTAGCACTCTTTTTTTAAATAAAAATCATAAATCTTTTTAGTGTCACATAATCCTGTATCTATAAGTCCTGTAATTTCAAAAGGGGTAAATGCATCATGAATTTCACAAAACTCAATAGAATCAGGACCTATACCTGCCATTTCATATGCCTGCTTTGCAGCCTTTCTCGTAGATTCAAAATGTGTAATATACTCCCTCTTTGTAAGAGCTTGCTTGTCAGTCCCTTGCCCTACTCCGACAATTTCAATATCGCCAGTCACTCTTGAAATAACCATTGCAGCCGCTCCATCACTTATAGGTGAACAATCATAAAGTCTTAACGGGGCTGAAATAACTTTGCTCTTTAAATAATCTTCTTTAGTAATAACCTTTCTAAATTGAGCATATTCATTAAATTTGCCGTAGTAATGATTTTTTTCTGCCACAGCAAACAGTAAATTTTGTAATTTTACGATATTTAATTTATTTTCATAAGCAAATCTATTTGTAACCATCGCTGCCAAAGATGGCATACTTACCCCAATTTTTCTTTCATAAGGGTCAATAACTTCCGCAATAAGCTTGGTAGTCCTTGGGGTATCAAGATGAGTCATCTTTTCTGCAGCAAGCACAAGTACATTTTTATAGATACCTGAAGCCAATGTAGCATAAGCATAAAAAAGTACCGCTGCACCGGTGGAAGAAGCTGTCTCAACCCTTACGGCTGGTTTGCCGGATAATCCCAATTTGTCAGCCACATAGGATGCAATATTTCCAACACCCAAAAAGCCTTCAGGATTCATTAGCCCTAAAAAAATAGCATCAATATCTTTCAAATCAAAATTAAGATTACTCACAGCCTCCCTGATAATATCCACAAGAGAGTCTTTTGATTTTCCAAACCCTGAAAGGGCTGCATCTGCAATGTATATTCTGTTCATAATTAATTATAAATTAGTATAACGTAAATATTCAATACAAAATATCATATTAAACATATTTAAGTATTATCAAACACCATTTTATTGCTTGAACAATGATTCAATTTGTGATAGTAAAAAAAGCTTACGTTTGGCAAAAAAGAAAGGAGGATTTCTCTATGAAAAAACTGTTAATTTTTGCTTTACTCTTAATGGCAACAGTTGCAATCGCTTCTCCAAAATACGGTGGCACACTCGTATTTGGTAGAGGTGGGGATTCTGTGACTCTTGACCCCGCACATGCTACTGACGGCGAGTCATTTTACGGCTCCACTCAGGTATACGACAACCTTGTTCAGTTTAAGCACGGCTCTACAGAAATAGAACCTGCCCTGGCTGAAAAGTGGGAAGTCAGCAAAGATGGTCTTGAATACACTTTTTACCTAAGAAAAGGTGTAAAATTCCACAAAACTGAGTTTTTCAAGAAAGATGTAGAATTAACTGCTGATGATGTAATTTTTTCACTAAAAAGACAAATGGATTCAAATCACCCTTACTACAAAGTCGGGGGTGCTTACGAATACTGGCAAGCAATGGATATGGACAATATCGTAAAAGATATAGTTAAAGTAGACAAATACACTGTCAAATTTGTCCTTAAAAAACCTGAAGCACCATTTATTGCAAACCTCGCAATGGATTTTGCTTCAATCCTTTGCAAACAATATGCTGATGACCTTCTTAAGGCCGGTAAAGCTGAAGATATCGGCAAATACCCGGTAGGGACAGGACCATTTGTATTTTTAAAGTGGATTAAAGATGACAGAATAATCTACAAGGCAAATAAAGATTATTGGGGCGGAAGACCATTCCTTGACAAATTAATATTAAAGGTTATCCCTAACAACTCTGTAAGGGCTGCTGAGCTTAAAACCGGCTCAATTCACATAATGGACTTCCCAAACCCTGAAGAGGTGGCTGACCTTGAAAAAGACCCTAACATCAAGCTTGTTAAGCAGGAAGGTTTAAATGTTGGTTACCTTGCAATGAATACACAGAAAAAACCTTTTGATAACATCCTGGTAAGAAAAGCGATCAATATGGCAATTAACAAACAGGCGATTGTTGACGCAGTGTATGCCGGATTTGGCAAACCTGCAAAAAACCCTATTCCACCGACAATGTGGAGCTACAACGATGATATAAAACCTTATGAGTATAACCCTGAAAAAGCTAAACAGCTTTTAGCCGAAGCAGGTTATCCCAACGGTTTTGAAACAGATATCTGGGCTATGCCGGTACCAAGACCTTATAACCCAAACGGGAAAAAAGTAGCTGAAGCAATTCAGGCTGATCTTGCCAAAATTGGCATAAAAGCAAAAATAGTATCTTATGACTGGGGAACATATCTTGAAAAAACAAAGCATGGTGAACATATGATGGCACAACTTGGCTGGACAGGCGATAATGGTGATCCTGATAATTTCCTTTATGTCCTTTTAAGCTCAGCTGCTGCACAGGTTCCAGCTCAAAATATTGCTTTTTACAAGAGTGAAAAGTTTGACAAACTTATTGAAGAAGCTAAAGTGACAAATGATGTTGCAAAAAGGACAGAACTTTACAAAAAAGCTCAAGAAGTGTTCTATGAAGAAGTACCATGGGTACCTATGGCTCACTCTATTGTAGTGGAGCCAATGAGAAAAGAGGTAATGGATTTTAAACTTGACCCTGTGGGTAAAAGAAGGTTTGATAAAGTTTGGTTAAATAAGTAGATAGTAAATATAAAAAATTGGGCTGCCCTCAGCGGCAGCCTTTTATTAGAGGGATTTAAGTGTTAAGTTATATACTGAAAAGAATTTTTTGGGCTATCCCTACAATGTTTGGCGTATCAGTCCTTGTATTTTTAATGGTTCACCTTGCACCCGGAGACCCTGCGCTAATAATGCTTGGAGAGCATGCAAGCAAAGAATCTGTTGAGAAGCTCAGGGAAGAGATGGGGCTTAACAAGCCATTATATGAACAGTACATTATATTTATAAGTAAGGCGGTTCGTGGTGACTTTGGTAACTCAATCAAAAGCAAGCAACCTGTTATAGACGAGTTTTTTGAGAGATTCCCTGCCACAATTGAATTAACGCTAGTAAGTATGCTGATAGCTGTAATTATCGGTATACTTGCAGGTATTATTTCCGCAGTAAAAAGGTATTCATTTTTTGATTATCTTAGTATGTTTGGAGCATTGGCCGGTGTGTCTATGCCGGTATTTTGGCTTGGACTACTATTAATCTATTTTTTCTCTGTAAAGCTGGGTATTTTACCCGTATCCGGGAGATTAGGATTTGAATATTATATTGAACCGGTAACTGGCTTATATTTGATTGACTCTCTACTTGCTAATGATTATCCCGCTTTTTTTGACGCTCTCAAACATTTAATACTCCCAGGTATTGCTCTTGGCACTATCCCTATGGCAATAATAGCAAGGATGACCCGCTCAAGCATGCTTGAAGTCATGAGAGAGGACTATATCCGCACTGCAAGAGCAAAGGGGTGCTCAAGTACGAGGGTTATTTTTATTCATGCCCTCCGAAACGGGCTTATCCCTGTTGTTACGGTAATAGGATTGATGCTTGGTGCACTTCTTGCGGGGGCCATATTGACCGAAACCACATTTAGTTGGCCTGGAATTGGTAAATGGATTGTAAATGCGGTGTATCAAAGAGATTTTCCTGTTGTCCAATGTGCCACACTAATAATAGCAGTTATTTTTATTATTGTTAACCTCTTGGTAGACTTGATATATGCAATAATTAACCCTAAAATTAGGTTGGAATAATGAAAGAAACTCTTTTCTACGAATATTACAAAAACTTTAAGAAAAATAAGTCCGCAATGGCAGGACTTGGAATCGTCATATTTTTGATAATAATGGCAGTATTTGCTCCTATAATCACATCTTACGACCCAACGATACAGGATCTACAAAACAGACTACTGCCCCCTATGTGGAATTCAGGAGGCAGTTCACAACATATTCTTGGGACAGACGACTTCGGACGGGATATGTTTACCCGTATAATTTACGGAGCAAGAATATCCCTTATGATAGGTGTCATATCTGTTGGAATATCTATGTTTGTAGGAGTCATACTAGGCAGTATCGCAGGTTTCTATGGCGGAAAAATTGACAGCCTAATCATGAGGCTTGTGGATATTATGCTCTCAGTCCCGGCCATTTTGCTTGCAATCGTGATTGTTTCAGTGCTTGGACCAAGTCTTTACAATGCCATGATAGCCATAGGAATTGTTGGTATACCTGCATTTGCAAGACTTGTAAGAAGCTCAGTTTTACAGGAAAAAGTAAAAGAGTATGTTATCGCATCAAGAATTAACGGCTCTTCAAATATGAGGCTTATTTTCAAAGTAATTTTACCAAACTGTATGGCGCCAATTATAGTTCAGGGGACAATGGGATTTGCATCAGCGGTACTGGAAGCGGCAGGACTTAGTTTTTTGTCACTTGGAGCCCAGCCACCTACTCCTGAATGGGGGGCGATGCTGGCAGATTCTCTCCAATTCATTATGCGTGCACCATGGATGATTACATTTCCAGGTCTTGCAATTTTTTTGACTGTTTTAGGGTTTAACCTTGTCGGAGACGGACTAATGGATGTATTAGACCCAAAGATGAAGGATAAATAATGTTATTGTCAGTTAAAAATTTAAAAACACACTTTTTTTCAGATAACGGAGTGGCTAAAGCCGTAGATGGTATATCTTTTGATATACCTAAAGGGAAGACACTTTGCCTGGTAGGTGAATCAGGAAGTGGGAAAAGTATCACTTCCTTATCAATCATGAGACTTATTGATAGTCCAGGCAAAATAGTTGACGGAAACATCTTTTTGGAGAATATAGACCTTTTAAATCTAAGTGAAAAAGAGATGAAAAACATCAGAGGCAGCAAAATCTCAATGATTTTTCAAGAGCCGATGACCTCTCTTAATCCAAGCTACACAGTTGGCTTCCAAATTATGGAAACACTAAAGCTACATAATAAACTTTCAAAGAAAGAATTAAGAGAAAAAGCTATTGAAGCACTCAATCTTGTAGCCATCCCTTCACCTGAGGAAAGATTAAAGGAATACCCGTTCAAATTAAGCGGTGGTATGCGTCAAAGGGTTATGATTGCAATGGCTATGGCCTGCAATCCAAATCTTTTGATCGCTGATGAGCCTACAACTGCCCTTGACGTAACAATACAAGCACAAGTCTTAGCTCTTATGAACGATTTGAAAGAGAAGAAAAATACTTCTATACTTTTCATTACTCACGATTTGGGAGTAGTCGCCGAAATGGCAGACTATGTGGCTGTAATGTACACGGGGAAAATAGTAGAAAAATCAACCGTTGAAAATATAATAAACTCACCAAAGCACCCATACACGGAAGGGCTTTTAATGTCACTACCCCAAAAAGGGAAGACTGAGAGAAAATCAAAATTATACAGCATTGAAGGGAATGTGCCAAGTTTGTTTAACCTTCCTGAAGGCTGCACCTTCTGGCCAAGATGCCCTTTTGCAAAAGATATTTGTAAAAAGGAAAAGCCCGTTTTGGAAAAAATCACTGATAATCATGAAGTCGCATGTTTTAAAGTACAGGGGAAATTTTGATGGAAAAGAATATATTGCTCAAGGTAGAAAATCTCAAAAAATATTATTCCGTAGGAAAATCTCTGTTTAGTAAACCAAAAACGTTAAAAGCTATCGATGATATTTCATTTTTTATAAAAAAAGGGGAAACTGTTAGTTTGGTGGGTGAATCAGGCTGTGGTAAGTCCACAACGGGAAAAATGATACTCAAAATTGAAGAGCCAACCGCAGGGAAAATCATTTATGATAGTAAAGATATAGTCGGTCTTAACAAAAATGAGTTAAAAGAGTATAGAAAAAAAGTCCAAATCATATTCCAAGACCCTTATTCCTCCCTTAACCCAAGGTGGAAGGTAGGCCAAATAATCGGTGAGCCACTGTTGCTAAGCGGACAAGATTTGGGCGACTATAAGGACAAAATACTTGAAATAATGGATAAAGTCGGTCTTTTAAAAGATCATTATGACAGATATCCTCATCAATTTTCGGGGGGACAAAGGCAAAGGATTTGCATAGCCAGATCTCTCATACTTCAACCGGAGCTTATCGTGTGCGATGAACCGGTGAGTGCTCTTGATGTTTCTATTCAATCCCAGGTATTAAATTTACTTTTGGATTTACAAAAAGAGTTTAATCTCACTTACCTTTTTATCTCCCATGATTTAAGTGTAGTTAACCATATCTCTGACAGGATTATCGTAATGTATCTGGGTAAAATTGTGGAAACAGGAAGTGCAGAAGATATAATGAATAATCCAAAACACCCTTATACTAAAGCGTTACTAAGTGCTGTTCCGGATTTGTCTTCTGCTAAAAACAGAGAAAAAATACTACTTCAAGGGGATATCCCCACTCCGCTAAATCCTCCTAAAGGGTGCAGATTTTCTACAAGATGCCCTTTTGTTAAAAGTGAATGCTCAGATATTGATATGAAACTCATAGAAGTCAGTGATGGGCATTACACGGCTTGCCCGTTTAAAACTTTTTAAAGGAATATTCCCTTATTATTTGACTTTTGCATCTCTGCTCCTTTTTATATACTCGTATAAAATTGTGGCAGGATTGAAGTCTATTTCAGACTTGCTGACAACCTCTACAATTTTTTTATATGGCTGTCCTGTTTTGATATCGTACGAATTCAAATCAAACAGCACCGGGGGTTCTACCTTTTTTTTCACATCCCTGACAATCAGTACTACCGGCTCTCTATTATCAAAAAACTGCTTCACAATTAATCCTACTTCCCCACTGTCAAGCCTTACAACCGTACCTAAGGAGTGGAACCTGATAATTTTTACGATAAAATCCAACAATCGTTTACTATAATGTATGTCTGCAAAACTGTATAAAAGCTCAATCGCTCTATCCTGTGCGTAAGCACTTCTGTAACAGGTATCATTTGTTATAGCATCGTAAGAATCAATTATCCCAATTATCTTTGCATAATAAGATATTTCTGCACTTTTAAGTCCCCTTGGGTACCCTTCACCATTCCCCTTCTCATGATGCTCCAAAACTGCAAGTAATACATTTTCAGTAAATCCTCCGCTATCTAAAAGATACTTATAACCCAAAATAGGATGCTTCTTTATCTCTGCAAATTCTCTGTCGTTAAGCTTCCCCCTTTTATTTAATATATTTTGATCTATAAATACCTTTCCCACATCGTGTAAAAGTGCAGCCATTGTAAGCTCTCTAATCTTATCTTCAGTATACCCTAACTTTACACCTATCGTGTTTGCAAGAAATGCAAGATTTAGACTGTGATTATACAGATATTCATAATTATCAGAATATTTACTTATGTTTACTACAAAAATCGGATTTTTTAATGTACTTTCACAAACAGTATCTGTCACTTCAGATACTGTTTCTTTATCTAATTGTCCCTTAGAAGCATTATCAAAAAAATGTTTTACATTATTTACCAAATTTGGATAAACATTTTGGACAAAGCTTAAGTCCGACAAAACAAGACTTGTCAGGCTCTTTTCTACCTCTTCTCGTAATTTTTCCTCTTCATCTTTTTCAATATTTTTTTCTTCAAAGTTGTCATTTTCTTGTGTAAATTCTACTACAATCTCTTTAACCCCGTATGATTTAAGTATTTCAATAGTTTCTTCTGCAGCTATATTTGTGGTATAAAGTTTCGGGTCTATCCAAGATTTATCACACTTAATTATTTTCATCCCCTTCTCATACTTATCAACAGATATTTTTTTGACAATATTCGAACGCCCCATTAAATCCTCCTAAACAAATCATAGTTAATTTTAACACGATTTAATATTCATTTCCATAAATGTTATAATTTTAATTAAAATATACCCTTTTGGTTGATTTGTCCGTAAATGACTGCTATGAAATGTAACAAAATTTTGTGGAGTAAATATGGAAATTAATATGAAGTATAGGGACGAAAACATTACGATTGCCTTTGAAAATAGCGTAGTAAAAGTAAGGGATATTTTAAAAAAATTAAAGTTGACACCAGAGACAGCATTTGTAGTGATAAATGGTGAAATCAGACAGCCGCACGAAAAGGTAACAGAAGAGGACGACATTGAAGTAGTAAGTGTCATTTCTGGGGGATAGAATGCAAGCCAAATGTAAGGTATGTAAAGATAAAGGGGTAAATACCCCTGCAACAGTTATGCTGTCCACTTACAGACTTAATTTATGTAAAGAACATTTCATCTCATGGGTAGAAAAAAGAACCGAAGAAACAATTAAAAAATTTAAAATGTTTGGTAAAAAACAAAAGCTCTTAGTTGCAGTATCCGGAGGAAAAGATAGTTTAAATCTCTGGTATATATTAAATAAATTGGGTTATGATGCCGATGGATTTTACATAGATTTAGGAATTGAAGGATATTCCAACAAATCCAAAATATTTGCCCAAAATATGGCTGAAAGAATTGATAAAAAATTGATAATCATTGATATGAATAAAGAAATTTCCGACATAATAAGCTTAAGCAAAAAAACCAAGAAACCTGTGTGCTCTGTATGCGGAACGGTAAAAAGATACTATTTTAACAAAACTGCCAAGGATAACGGGTATGACATATTGGTAACCGGCCACAATCTTGATGATGAAGTTGCCGTACTCTTTGGCAATACGATAAATTGGAAAGTCGATTACTTAAGAAGGCAGCACCCTGTCCTCCCCGCAAAAAAAGGCTTCGTAAAAAAAGTAAAACCTTTTTGCCGCATTTCCGAAAAAGAGAGTGCAATGTACAGTTTTTATAGCAAAATAGATTATATCAAAATGGAGTGCCCAAAAAGTATAGGTGCCTCTTCAATAAAAAACAAACAGATCATCTCCAGAATAGAAGAAGATATTTTAGCTTTTAAGGTTAGATTTTACCTCGATTTTTTAACAAATATGCACCCTCTGCTGCAAAACGAAATAAATTACGAAGAAGAGCCTTTGGAATGCTCCGTCTGCGGCGAGCCATCATTTAATAATGTTTGCAGCGTCTGCAGTTTAAAAGAGAAATTATGACTATTTTGCAAACTCTATTAATGAAGGAAAAATATCTGTAATATAAGATACTATAATCGTCAAAGAGCCTGACACCATTAAAATACCTATCGTGATAAGCATAAGTCCAGCAACCCTTTCAACCCAAATAACAAAATTGCCTGCCCTTTTTATAAATGATATGATAGTGCCCAATGCAAGAGCAGATAAAAGAAATGGAATCCAAAGTCCCAATGAATAGCTAAAAAGCATAATTATACCTTGAGAAACCGTATCCTGTTTTGATGCAAGTGCCAAAATTCCTGCAAGGATAGGACCAATACAAGGCGTCCAACCGAAAACAAAAGCCACCCCGAGCAAAAATGCCTCAACAAAAAACGGTGCCCTCCCTTTTCTGTAATTCCATTTTTTTTGAACAAGAAGCTTATTTATCTTAAATATTCCTACCATGTGGATACCTAAAATTATGACCACAACACCTGCAACCTTCTCCAGCACAAATCTATATTCATTTAATATTTTACCAAACTCAGTAGCAGTAGCTCCAAGGCTAACAAAAACAAGACTAAAACCTAACCCGAAAAATATCGCACCTAAAAAAGCCTTCGCCCTGGGGGTCTTACTATCAGAAGCTGTAAGGCTTTCAATGGACTCCCCTGAAATAAAAGATATATAGCCTGGTAAGAGGGGCAAAACGCAGGGGGACAAAAAAGATAGAATACCCGCTAAAAAAGCACTAAAAAAACTTAAATTTTCCATTGCATTGAACCTTCTTTTTGTATAAACCTCATAGAAGATAATAATACATGTAAAATAAGTCAAGAAAAAAGGGGTATATATGAAAAAAGGTACAAAGCTAGCGATAATAGGGATAATTGTCATTGCTGCAGTTTTTTATCTTATCTCTACAGGGTTTAAGCAGAGTGGAGTTTACTATTTGGAAGTACATGAACTTATAAAAGACCCGTCAAAGTATGATACAAAAGGGATAAGGGTAAGTGGTGATGTGGTAGACGGAACCGTTGTAAAAGATACTAAAAATCAACACTTAGAATTTGTAATGGCTGACGGTACCGGTGAGAAGATGAATGTCATTTACAACGGAATAATACCTGATGCATTTACCGAAGAGGTACAGGTCATTGTTGAAGGGAAATATGACAAAGATACCAATACCTTCAAGGCCACTACGCTCTTAGCAAAGTGCCCTTCAAAGTATGAGGCTGAAGTGGAGAAGAAATAGATATAAATATTCAAATATTACAATATAAATTAGAATGATTTAAAACTTGAACTTTTATTTATTATGTGTATCTAATTGTAAACTTTTTAGGAGAGGACTTTTATGGGAAACTTTGGTTATTTATTACAATTTTTAGGTCTTATTAGCAGTGCTATAGCTGTCATACTGTTTGGCTCATCGATGAAAAAAGAGTCGGAAACATATGACAAATATGGGACTCTTTTCATTCACATTCAAACAATATTAATAACTTTGGCATCAATCATACTTATGTACGCCCTTGCCACAGGATATTTTAAGATTGAGTATGTAGCTCAATACACTGACAGCAAGCTTCCGCTTATTTATAAAATAAGTGGTTTTTGGGCAGGGCAAGCCGGCTCATTGCTGTTTTGGGGATGGTTAATTGCCGTATGCTCTTCAATAGAGGCATTTAGAATCAAAAAGTATGGTCTCAAATACAAGGCGGGAGTATTTTTTGCACTTTCGCTTTCAAGTGGTTTTTTCTTTTTACTTACAAACTTTGTAACTAACCCTTTTAAAGAGCTTGATTTTTTCCCTGCCGATGGACTTGGAATGAATCCTTTACTCCAAAACCCAGGGATGCTTTACCATCCACCCACACTATATTTAGGGTTTGTCCTATTTACGATAGCATTTGCCCACGCTTTCAGCTCGCTGGTTAACAATGACAACTCAAGCAGTTGGGTGGTAAAAACAAGAGGTTGGTCTATTTTAAGCTGGATATTTTTGACCATCGGAATAGTGCTCGGCGGTCAATGGGCATACGTAGAGCTTGGTTGGGGAGGCTATTGGGCATGGGACCCTGTAGAAAATGCCTCTCTATTGCCTTGGTTGACGGGAACTGCATTTTTACATTCAGCAATAATGTATGAAAGAAAGGAAAAACTTAAAATATGGACTTATGTACTGATATTGTTAACTTATGAGCTCTGTATATTTGGTACATTCTTAACAAGAAGCGGTGTAATTGACTCTGTCCATAGTTTTGGCAAGTCAGCTCTTGGACCGTTTTTTATATTTTTCATACTTATCACGGGGATTGGATTTATTTACTTCTTAATTTCCAACTTTAAAAATATGAAAGAAGAAGCAAACTACTCTGTTGTCTCCAAAGAAGGGATGTTTTACATAACAAACTGGCTATTTACTGCACTTATGCTTGTTATACTTTTTGGAACAACCTTACCGATATTGACACAACTTTTCCCAAGCAAACTCAGTGTTGGGATACCTTATTATAATAAAGTATCTACCCCTTTCTTTATGCTGATAATACTTATAAGTGGATTATGTCCACTTCTCCCCTATGGTAACTCAAAAATGGCTGATATTATAAAAAATTTATGGCCATCATTTATATTCATGGTCGTGGCAACCACACTGATTTACGTTTACGGTTACACTAAACCATTGCCTTTAGTGCTTTTCGCTTTTACATCTTTCTCTTTATTTACAATTTTATTACAAATTTTCAGAGGAATTAAAAGGAACGGAATTGGTATAATTTACCGTAACAGCAGACTTTACGGAGCTTTAATCATTCACTTTGGTTTAGTTGTGTTATCTTACGGGGTAATAGCCTCTTCTTTTTATAACGTTTCTGTAGATAAGGTTGTGGCACCTGGAGAAACGATCTCATTCTATAAATATGAACTAAAGGTTGGCGATCTCGTAATAAAAGAAAAGCAAAACTATGTCTCTGTTTATTCCCCTGTTAAAGTCTATGAAAATGGAAAATATATCATAACGATGACTCCGGAAAGGAGATTTTATAACAATAACAAAGAGCCTTTTGCTGAAGTTTCAATTCATACGAAACCTCAAGGGGATCTTTATTTGATACTCGCTTCTTATTCAAAGCCCGAAAATATTATTGGAATTCAAGCCATATTTGAACCTTTTATCGTGTGGATATGGATAGGATGTGCTATAATGGTTTTAGGCGGATTGCATGGAATTTTCCAATTCAAGCGAAAATAAAACTAATTTTATAAAGCTTGACAACGTAAAAAAAAGTTATGGGCATATAGATGCACTCAAAGGGGTCTCCTTTTCTTTAGAAAAAGGGGACTTTCTTTCTATATTTGGGCCAAACGGTGCAGGCAAATCCACCCTATTGAAAATTCTCTCTGCACAAACAAGGCCAACTAAGGGTAAAGTCTATTTTAGTGGAATAGATTTGACTAAACAACCTGATGAGTTTAGAAAAACTTTTGGGGTAATATCTCACCTCCCTTTTCTTTACGAAAATCTTTCTGCTTTTGATAATCTAAAGTTTTATGCAAAAATCTATGGCGTAGACAATATAGAAGTAAAAGTAGAGGAAATTTTAAAAAAAGTTGAACTGTTAAATAGAAAAAATGATTATGTAAGAGGATACTCAAGAGGTATGCTACAAAGGCTATCTATTGCCCGAGCGCTTATCCACGACCCTGAAATTATTCTCCTTGATGAGCCTTATACAGGATTAGATCAACATGCTTCTTATATTCTGACCAACATACTCAGGGAACAGTTTAAAAATAAAAAAACGATTATTATGGTTACACACAATTTAAGCAGAGGGTATGACCTCGGCTCAAAAATTGCCATCATGAAAAAAGGGGAGATTGCTTTATTTGAGAAAAAGGAAAATATACCTGAAAGCGAGTTTGAAGACATTTATATTTCAACTTTGGAGAATTGAAAAGTGAAAAAGTATTTCAAGACCATTTACCATATATTTGAAAAAGATATCCTTCTTGAGCTGAAATCTAAAGAGGTTATAAACTCCATGCTCATATTCTCGCTACTTACAGTAATAGTATTCAGCTTTATATTTGAGCCCGGTGCAGAATACAAAATTGACCTTGTAGGTGGGATATTATGGATGGCAATAGTGTTTGCAGGCATATTAGGGCTAAATAAATCTATGATGAGCGAAATTAACGGCGGCAATCTCAATGCCTTGCTTTTGGCTCCGGTTGACAAAAGTGCAATTTTCTTTGGTAAGGTATTGTCAAATTTTATATTCCTGATATTTATGGAAATAGTAACTATCCCCGTCTTTACAATCTTTTATAATGTAAACATATTTAAGCATACACTCCTTTCAATCCCTGTTTTTATTTTAGGGACTTACGGTTTTTCTGTACTTGGTACACTTTTTTCCATAATATCCGTCAAATCCCGCACAAGAGAGGTTATGCTTCCGATACTCTTGCTCCCTTTGATGATCCCTATCATACTCGCTGCAATACAGTCTATAAATATTTTTATTAAAGGGGATACGATTTCTGATGCTGACAGATGGATTAGATTAATCGCAGCATTTGACTTGATATTTACATTTGTTGTATATGCTATATTTGACTACATAGTTGAGGAGTGATTATGAAACTGGAAAAAGTAATCGACTTTTTATCTTTTATTCTTATCCTTGTGGCACTCTATTTTGCTTTTATTTATGCTCCGGTGGAAAAAGTGATGGGCCCTGTCCAAAAAATATTTTATTTTCATGTGGCCAGCGCTTGGATTGCCTTTTTTGCTTTTTTTGTGACATTTATATGCAGTATTTTCTTGCTTGCCACAAACAGGTATATCTTTGATGATATAGCTTCTTCTTCAGCTGGAATAGGAATAATCTTCTGCTCTATTGTCCTTATTACAGGCCCCATTTGGGCAAAGTCTTTCTGGGGGACATGGTGGACTTGGGACCCAAGGCTTACTACCACGCTCATTTTGTGGTTTATCTATGTGGGTTACCTAATGTTAAGAAAATTTATAGATGAAGAGGACAAAAGGGCTAAGTTTGCTGCAGCGGTTGGTATCGTAGGTTTTATTGACGTGCCGATAGTTTTCTTGTCTATCAGATGGTGGAGGACAATCCACCCAAATGTTTTACAAAAAGGTGGCGGCGGGCTTCATCCTGATATGATTACAAGCCTAATCGTGTCAGTAATCGCATTTACATTTTTATACCTGATGCTGATGAACAAAAATTTAAAGATTAAAGCTTTGGAAAGAAAAATTCTTACAATAGAAAACGAATAAAAGAAGGGGTTAATATGAAAAATTTCTGGTATTTATTCTCTGCTTATGCTGTCATATGGGTATTGATATTTTCTTACATACTTAAGCTTAACAGTAAAATCAAGGAGCTTAGCCAGAAAGTGGACAGGTTAATCTCTAAGGAATAGCCGTCACTTCTTCTTTTTCATAAAATCTATCAGTGACACCACATCCCTGTTGATGGCCTCAATATTTTCCTGCTTAATTTCGTCATAAATTTCCTTTCTGAATACCTGCACATTTTTTGGGGCTTCTATCCCTATCTTCACATTTTTACTCGATATATCCACAATCTTTATTTCTATATCGTCCCCAATCATCAGGCTTTCATTAAGCTTTCTCGTTAAAACTAACATGCTTCCCCTATTTGCTAAAGAGCGGCGTCTTCACTTTATAAATATCATCTTCTAAAATTATCTGTTTTGCAAGTTTTTTATTAGTATTTATCACCACAGGGGCTTTTAAGTTTATAGTAGCATCTTGAGGGTCATCCTTAACTACTACAAGTCCGAAAAGTGCCATATCTTCATCTTTTTCAATCTGTAAGACTTTGTAATCCCTTTTATTAAACTTTGGAGAATAATCTGGGAAAAATATTTTTATATCTGCAAGGATAAAAGTAACATTTTCATCTTGAACTGATTGAAAATAAGAAAAAGGATAAAACTCTTCAGAAGAGATAAATAGAAAGTCTGATAGCTCATTAAATCCTAAGATAGGTGATACCATAGTCACCAAATCATCTTCGGTATACTCAAACTTGCCAAGTTTAGGTGAATTTAAAACTTTTTTCTCCATATTTTCCTCTTTTTTCAAAACTTTTTGTGCACTCATCTTACACCTCTATAAAATATTTATTATAAATAGTCCATAATCGACATCTGAAGCACTTTAGCTGCAGTTGACATAGCCATCTGATAAGCCTGCTGTGCCAGTTGAAATTCCGTAATAGCTTTTGTCATATCTATTTCAGTGGCTCCAAGATATTTAGCCTTAATCTCTTCATTGGAAGTAGATATAGTCGTATGAAAATTAATCAGAGAATCCACTCTATTTTGCCTTGTGCCTGTCAAAGTCAAGTTTGTAGTTATCTGAGTTTCGGCTTTGTCAAGGACAGGTATTTCATAGTTTATTCCTGAGCCTACCGTCGAAGTGAAGGAGTCCGCTGTATAAAGCTTGCCTGCATCAAAAGCTAATTTCACACCATCACCTACATCTTTTAACTTCCCAGCAGTATTAAGAGAAACATAATTTATCAGTTCACCACTGCTACCTGAAACCTTTATTTTTACTTCATCTCCGGGCTTAAAATACCCTAAAGTCCCGGCATAATCCCCTTCTAAAATCAGGTTGGTTATATCATTATTGTTATCAGTATCATAATTAAACGCTAAATTGCCGTTAACATTTGAGGCAACTATGTCGACACTGCCTGCTATTTTGGAATTTATCTCATTGGCTAACTCATCTATGGAATTATATTTCTTACCATCTACGGTAACAGACTTATTATTCCAATTTGTACCGTCAAAATACTTAAATGTAAGTGTCCGCTCTAAGTCCGTTGTATTTTCGAGCTCTAACACAGGTGTCTGTTTTGAATAAACAAATCTTTCACTACTGCCAAGCCCAAGTGCAGCCGCAGTAGTAGAGTCATTTGCATTAATCTCCACATTTTTCAGACCGCTGCCTGATTTTATTACAAGTTTATTGTTAAGAACTTCTGCTTTAATGCCTAGTCCCAAAAGGGTTGGGTTTTTATTAATAGCATTTAACAAATCGTCTGATGTGCCACCTGCTAAAATATTAAAACTTACGTTTGAAACATTTCCACTATTGTCAGACACCAAAACATCAAAGTCCAAGGGGTTTGCAGAAGGTAAAGATAAATTGCCTACACTTGAAGTGCTTAGCTCTTGTTGAATGAAAAATTCAGTTTTATCCCCGACAGGCTGGACTTCATAAGTCCACTCATCATTATAATTACCTCTAAATGTCCCATCCAGATAAGGGCTTGCTGTAGACTTAAGGCTTTCGTCACGCCAAGCGCTTGGAGCCCCTATCCCCTCTTGGGGAATGTTCATATTCAGTGCATCGTAAAGATTTTTTAGCGACCTGAATATATCTACATTTTTACCTTCCTGAACAATATTCATATCCCCAAGACTAAAGCTCGAATTTGCCTTCAAGCTGACTTCAAAGGACTGATTTGAACTTGAATCAACCACAACAGATACACCTGAGCCAAGATCGATTGGGCTGCCGTCATACCCGGTAACGGTCTTTGTAAGTATTGTTCCACCTTTAGCATCGATAACTGTCACATCCAAATCGGTAGGATTAACAGCATTTTGATTTATGGTAACTCGCCATGTATCATCGCCATTTCCATTATATTTGCCAAGAAGGGTCACATTCCTATTCACTTCGGGATAACCAAGCCCTTTGTTACTTTCAGCAAATCTGAGGGTAAATTTGCTTTCCCCTGATCGCAAGTCTCTTACATAGATATTGCCATTTTCAATACTTGCCTTGACAGTGTATCCGTAAAGCTCTTCTATAAAGTCAAGTAAATCTCCCACCCTTTTTTCTGTAGCCACGGGGAAATCACTGCCGTAGGCATTATCAAATTTTGTAGTGCCGTTGTGACTTACAGCAAGATATGAGTCTGAACCGTAATTTATATTTTCAAGATTAAACTTAATGTCAAAAGTAGCATTTGCACTTACACTTACATTTGAAATTTCATAAGATAAGTTAAAATTGAGCCCTTTGGCTTTTAAGGCATTATCCAGTGCATTTTTTATTTCAAATTTTTCTATATTGCCATCTGAATTTTCATCTACCGGGGTAAAAGTAATTTTCTCACCATTAATAATAAATTCTGTGGCAGTTGATGCTGACGCACTCACACCGGTAAAATCAACAGAAATCTTATTTGTAATATCAAAATCATCATAATTAATCTCAAATCTTGTATCTTTACCCTTTACTTCATATTTCATATTCGGGTCATATGTTACGACTCTGAAAGTCGCACTTGATGATGTATAAATTGGGCTAATAACGGAATAGTTATTCCCTACTGCCGTAGTTATTGCGCTTTCGACAGATGCTTCATCAATTGAGCTAAAATTAACCGTGCTGGCTACAGATGAATTCGGGACCAATAAATCCACATTTGCAGCACCTGTAAGATTTATCTCATCACTTACTTCAATATTCCCTTCAAATCCTAATGTATTATTTCTTGAGCCGTAAAGCTCAAAATTAACCATATTGCCAGCTCTTGTGGTACTAAAAAGTATTTTATCACCATCGGCACTTGCCTCTATCTCATTCCCAAGACCATTTGTTTCAAGCATTCTATTCAAGCTAAATATCACATCGTCCATATCTTGATATGCTCTTTTGTCCATTGTGAGCAGATAATCTTTCCCGGCATATTTTAATAATACAGACCTTTCCGAATCATTTTTATCTGTCATGTCAAGTGTCGCACTATTGACAGACAATAATTTTGCCGCACCGACTTTATATCCGTAATGGTCAGTCCCTGAAATATCAATATAGTCTGCATCCCCCAAATTTGCCGAATCTATCTGAGAAAACTTTGTGGTAGAAGTTATCCCCAAACCTTTTACTGTGTTGTATCTTGTAGATTTTAACACTCTGTCAGCCTCAAGAAATACCTCTTTGCCTGTAAGATTTAAAGTAACTTCCTGATTATATCCGATTTTGGTATTAATTTTTCCCAAATCCCCATGGTATCTGATATCATCTCCGGGCTTAAAGTAAAAATCTATCTTGCTGCTTGTAAAATCGCTTTCAGGGAGCTTCACCGCAAAACCAAGACCCGTATTTATAACTTTCCCCGGCTCAAATTTAACTGAAATAGAAGTGCTTGTCCTGTTGCCACCTTTAGCCGTCTCATCGCTACCGTTTGAGTCAAGAAAAAGAATATTATTATTTTTATCATAAACGGAAATTGTCACGACATCAGTATTTGCATCCTTGTTTAAATATATCGAATAAGCACCCTCATCAGGCTCCGGCATGTCCCCAAAAACTTTTCTCGTATAAACTTCCACCTCAGAGTTATCTGAGCTTACAGAAGATATTTCCCTTGTATCTGCAGTAAAAGGAGTTGTTTCAGTCTCAAAGCCTGCAAACAGATATCTTCCCATATAGTTTGCATTACCAATATCAACCATTGAGTCCAAGATATTGATTACATCCCCTGCAAGTGCTTTTCGACTGGTAGCACTCTGGCTATCATTGGCACCCGCTATGGCGTATTGGTTTTTTGCCTGACTTAATAAGTCTATTGCCCTTTGCAGCTCATTATCTGTATTTGTAATCCAAGATAGTGCATTTTCTGCATTTGACTTAAACTGATCAGCTTCATCTATTGTCCTTTGAACATTAATAGCACTTACATAATTTATGGGGCTTTCTTCAGGCTTTAGCAATGTCCTGCCCACTGTCACCTTTTCATTGCTGTCTGTCAGCTTTGTGAGAGATTTCTCCAAGTTGGACATATATTTAAAAGGTAATAAATTAAAAGTTACGCGCATATGTCACCCCTATCTGCCAACAAGTCCGACCCCATTGATAAGCTTGTCTATCATCTGGTCAACCGCAGTAATGAATCTTGCGTTTGCCTCGTAAGCTTTTTGAAACTTTATGAGGTTTGTAAATTCCTCATCAATGGAGACACCTTTTATCTGCTCCAACTTCATGGTGAATTGGTCAACAGACTGTTTTTTTGAGTCATAAAATGTATTTACTTGATTTTTATCAGCTGCGATGGTTGTGGTAAAAACCGAGTAAAATTCATCAATGGAATAATTCCCATTTACAAGCTTACTAAATTTCAAATTTGATAATTCAAGGGCGTTTGAATTATCTCCGGGTGCGGTAGATTTGGCAGTTGCTATAAAATTAGGATTGGTAGCAAGAAAATCATTTACTGCAATATCACTTGCGCCTGAACCTTTAAAATAGCCATAAAGGCCTGATGCCACCAAAAAATTTGTCGTATCTTCCACAAAAGAAAAAGTATAACCTTCTTCAGCGGTAATCTTTATTGTATTCCCACTTGAAAGCTGCGCCGAAATTTTACCGCTTGCCACAGTTGCCCCTGCCTGGTTAATCTTTTCTATTACCGAATAAAGATTATCCTCTTCAGGGTTGATATCGATATCAAAATTCCCTGATACTTCACCTTCACTATTGTAGACGGCAATTCTAAATGTCCCTTCATTTATATCATAAGGGAATTTACCGGCATCCCTTGTAAAAATAAATGTCGGACTTTGCACCCCGTTTGTAGATGTTATGGAGTTAAACCTTTCCACCCCAAGGCCTGTAGAATGTATTCTGTTGGTTTCTTTTATAAGGGTCTGAGCAAGCTCATCAAGCTTGCCTTTATAAGAAGTTAGTGTTTCATCCCTTGTTTTTAATTCTCCGGCAAGTTTGCCTGAATATATTTTAGAAGTTATATCCACCAATGGGTTATTGCTCCCTTTTGTCCCCCAATATATATCGTAATGATTGTCATTATCTTCATTTTTGACAGTATATATCTCATTAATTACATCCGAATCCACCAGAGTAATTCCACCAACTAAAACTGCAATCTGCCCGTCATCCCTTTCAGAAGTGGTTATATTGACATACTCTGACAGTTTGTTAAGAAGTAACTCTCTTTGATCACGAAAATCGTTAGCCTTATTTTCCCCGGCTTCAACTTTACCTATCTGTATGTTTATCTGCCTTATATTTTCAGCTATATCATTAATCTCATTTACATACTGCTCAATTTTAAAATCCGAAGTGCCTTGCAATCTTTCAAGCTGTGTATAACTTTCCTGAATCTTGCTGGTCAAAATATCCGTTTTGTTAATAAGTTCAATCTTCTTAACCTGAGACTCGTCAGAGTTATCCGGTGCCGTATTTGCCAAGCTTTGCCATGCATTAAAATAGTCTTTCAAAGCATCTCCAAGGCCAGAACCACTTTCAAGCTCATTAAAATAGATAGACACTTCATCAAGAGATGTTTGGAGTGAAGACCAATAGCTGAGGGATGATGTCTCCCTTCTTAAATTGTCAGCCAAAACATTATCATATGTCCTTTCTATGTACTCTACTTTTGAGCCCCTTCCAAAAGGTCCGGGGGTTACAAGGAGAGGATTCTGAGTCGAAATAACGGCACGCTGCCTTGAATACCCTTCCGTATTGGCATTGGCTATATTATGACCAGTTACATCAATCCCTGCCTGTGATGTCATCAGCCCCGAAATACCGGTATATAAAGTACCGAAAATATTGGACATACCAATCCCCTTTTATGCGCTTCTTGTAAAAGAAGCTAATTTGGCTGCCTTTGCCCCGCTACTGCTGTAAGAATGCCCGGTAGAAATTCCTATTTTATCAAAAAAATCTGATATAAGCCTAAGATTTGTAGAGTAAAGGACTTTAATGGCAAGATTTTCATTGTGAGTTTTAGCCGCAAGCTCTGTAAGTCTTTTTTTCAAATCCATTAATTCCTGTTTCTCAGGAGAATCTGAAAGGTGATCTATAATGTCATTAAGATTATTCCCAACCAAGCCATTTAGATTGCAATACTTTTTAACATACTTATCTTTGGCTTCATCCAAAACCCTGTCTTTGTAAATGACAGTATCCTTTTGCTTTGCAACCTCAATAACCTTGTCTATGTCCCAATGAGTTATATAATATTTCTCTTTCTCTATTATAGAGTTAAGCTCTTCCAGCAGATTCAGTTGACTTTTAAGCACACCTATAAGGTTCTGGATTGTTTCCATATCTTCCTCCAATTTTTAGCTTTAGGTGAACTTTAAAACAGGTCGTCTACAGCAGTATTAACTATCTTTTCTGCCACTTTTCTGCCGGAGAAATCATATGTACCGGTTTCAATCTGCTTCTTTATCTCACTAACCTTCTCAGCTCTTACTTCCGGTGCAGATTTAACCTTGGACACAAGACTATCAACCTTGCCTGAAGAAGACAGCTCGACCTTATCCTTTGCGGTCCTTTCTTTACCACTCGGTTTAGCCTGCTCACTATCCTTTTTGACAGCTTTCCCCAAATTTTCATAAGCAATGTTAATTTTGTCTTCAATTCTCATAGTCTCCTCCAGTTACAACTGGATAATCGGCAGAATTTTAAATAACTTTAACAAAAATTACAACCTTTTAAAGTTCACTTTCTATATTCCAAATTTCATGCCATAATTTTCAGGCTATTTTTAACTGTTTTTGACGCATTTTCCGAGAGTATAGAGTATTTTTTTCCTTCACTCTGAGAATAATTTTCCTTAAAAAAGGATAAAAGCATCTCTTTAATACCGCCTGAGGAATTTTTAGCTGCAGCCTTAGAAACTTCAAAGTCAAAAATCTCAGTAAATGTTTTTTCACCTTCAGACTTCTTTATAAAATCCGACTCATAACTCCCCTGTCTGCCAGTTTTCATAATTATATTGTAAAACATAGCCTCAAATTCTTCACACGCCTTTTCAAGCCTTTTTGCTTGAATATCTGCTATCTTTATATTATCTCCACCTATATTTTTAATCATTAGATTACCTCCAACTCACCTTGCAAAGCTCCTGCTGCTTTAATTGCCTGCAATACCGCGATTAAATCTCTTGGGGAAACCTTAATGGCATTAAGTGCCTTTACAAGGTCACTAATTTTTACACCTTCGGGTATCATCATTAATTTTGCATCCTCTTCTTCAACTTGGACTTCTTGATTATTTGTTACTACCGTCTGCCCTTCTGAAAATGGCGCCGGCTGAGAAACTTCGACAGTATTTGTTATCTTTATTGTCAAGTTACCATGAGACACCGCAACAGTTGAAATCCTAACATCAGAGCCCATAACAATAGTCCCCGTCCTTTCATCTACTACTACTTTGGCGAATGTCTCAGGCTGAATTTCAAGGCTAATCACTTTGTTAACAAACTCATAATAATTATTTTTAAATTCTTGAGGAACAATAATCTTTATTGTCGTAGGATTTGCAATGACAGCTATGTCTTCAGCAAAATATCTGTTTATGGTATTTTTTGCCTGCACTATATTTGAAATACTCAAATTGCTAAAACTCAAGCTCAAATAATCACTGCTCAAATTAAACGGTATCTCTTTTTCTATTAATGCACCGTTTGGTATCCTGCCAACTGTCGGATGATTCTTTACTGCACCTGCACCACCCGCAGAGACATTCATCCCACCTACCGAAATTGGTCCTTGAGCCACAGCATAAATCTGACCGTTTGGAGCAGAAAGCGGTGTCAAAAGGAGTGTTCCACCTTCGAGGCTTTTAGCATCCCCAATTGAGGAAACGACCACATCCACTTTTGTACCGGTCCCGGCAAATGGAGATAATTTTGCTGTCACCATAACTGCAGCAACATTTTTAACGCTGACTTTAGCCTTATCTACGGTTATACCCATTCTATCAAGCATATTAACCAACGATTGTATGGTAAACTCAGTCCCCGATTTGTCACCCGTACCGTTTAACCCTACAACCAGTCCGTATCCGATAAGCTGATTGTCCCTTATCCCATCTATAGTTGCGATATCTCTAATCTTTACGCTCGCCTCTAAAAAGGACGCAGTAAGCAACATCATGATAATTAAATATTTTTTCATCTTACCCCCCCTTAAAACGGCCATACCCAGTCTATTACACTGCCAAGCCACCCTTTCCTATTGGCATCACTTAATACACCTTTTCCGGTATATGTAATCTGGGCGTCGGCTATTGCAGTGGAAAGTACCGTATTGTTTGCATCTATATCTTTTTGTCTAATTATACCTTTTACAGAGATAGTCTGCTTTTCCTGATCAACAAGTATCTCCCTGTTCCCCTCAATCACAAGGTTTCCGGAAGGTAAAATATCTACGATTCTTGCAGCAATTGTAGCCGATACCGAGTCAGATTTTTTCTTTGCACCCGAACCCGTAAAAGAGTTGGATGTGCTTGCTGCTACGGTTGGGTCAAATGCATTCCCTTTCTTTAAAAAATTTGTCATACCCAAATTCAAAGGGAGCCCCATTAAATTTGTAATACCGCTGTCATATGCAGATGATTTGCTTGTTTTTGTGGAATTAGAATTAGTGGCTGAAGAAGACTCAATAATCTTTACAATGATTATGTCCCCAAGAGACCGCCCCTTGTAATCCAAAAACATAACTCCCGAATTACCAACATCGGCCCATAAGGACGGGGATGGCTGTTTTTGCTTCAATGCATTATTATATTTTGCGACCTCTTCATTGTAACTTAATTTTGAAACATTGGAATCGACTTTAGGTTTCTTTGAACAACCTGTAAAGATTAGCAAAACTGCCAATATTATTAAAAAACCCTTTTTCATATGCCACCTCAAACAACTTTTTATGCTTTGCATTTGAAATAGCATATCTTATGCCAAAATTTTTGAGAAATTTTTACCTATCAGAATACTACAAGTGCGGTCTTTTCACCTTTATATACAGCAGTTAGAATTTTTCCTGAATCCAAATTTTTAACCTGCAACTTCTCACCTATATAACTATTCTCAAGTACTTCCCCTACAGTTGCGACAGCAATAAATTTATCTCTGAATAATATTTTTACCTTTTCACCTTTAAAAATATCGGGCTTTCTGTAGGTATTTTTTTCCAAAATAGGTTTACCTGTATAGATTGTTGATTTGGCAAGTTTTTCATCCAAATCATCTGCCAACATATCCCTGATATTAGTTATATTTACAAGCTGCTCTGTATAGTTATTTTTAAATTCTGCCCCTTTATCAATCTTGCTTGTCGCCACAAAACCTTTTTTGTATGTCTCAACATATGCATAAATTCGATACTCTCTTTGTCCGTTATTGATATAAACATCAGTCGACCCGAATGGAATTTCTTTTACTCTGACCTGAAATTCTCCTTTCGCACTTGCAAATATAGTTTTGTTATAATTTATCTTTTTAACCTTAAATTTTAAGCCTTCAAATCTGTTTAGCTCACTTATTAGCTTTTGGAAAATCTCTTTCTCTTCAATAGGCACACCTTTCCTCGTTACGACTATTTTCTCAGGAAATTTTTGTCTGAGAAGTTTTATGTCGTAATTAGTCAATTGTGCAATTTTAGTAAGATAAATATTGACACTTTCATTGTATTCAAGCCCGCAATAGGCAGGCTTGTGTTCAAACATTTTATCTATTTCGTCAAGATAAACACAATCGGTATCGACAGTTAATGTGCCTGCAAAGCTCAAACTGTAAGTTAAAAGTACAATTAATATAAGTCTAACCATAACTTATTTCAAATTATTAACTATCTGAAGCATCTCGTCTCCGGTCTGAATCGCCTTGGAATTTATCTCATATGCCCTTTGACCGGTAATCATATTAACCATCTCTTCCACCACATTTACATTACTCATTTCAAGTACACCCTGAGCAATGCTACCGATACCGTCTTCACCCGGCACACCAGTCGTAGGCTCACCGCTAGCACCTGTCTGAAGATAGATATTGTTCCCGATAGATTTCAAACCTGATGGGTTTATAAATCTTGCAAGCTCGATATTTCCTACTTCAGATGTCTCAACCTCTCCGGGTAAAGTAACTGAAACCGTCCCATCAGTCCCGATAGAAATACTTGTGGCATTTTCAGGAATATTTATTGTTGGCTCAAGTAAATAACCTTCAGGAGTAACTATATCTCCATCGCTGTTGAGTTTGAATGAACCTGCTCTTGTGTAACCGATATTGCCGTCAGGAAGCGTAACCTGAAAAAAACCGTCCCCCTCAATTGCAATATCAAGCATGTTACCTGTTTGCTGGAAGTTGCCCTGGCTGAAAATCTTTTCAGTTGCCACAACATTTGAACCAAGACCTATCTGTATCCCCGTAGGGTGAGAAATGCCCGTAGCAGTTATTGCGCCAGCGGGACGAAGCTCCTGATATAGCAAATCCTGAAAGTTAACTCTTGATTTTTTAAACCCTGCATTATTTACGTTTGCTAAGTTATTTGCAATATTATCAATATTAATTTGTTGGGTAGTCATCCCACTTGCTGCTGTCCAAAGTGCTCTTAACATAATCTATCCTCCTTAAGCTATTTTTCCCAATTCGTTTGCCGCTCTCTCATTGAGGGTGTCCATTGTCCTGATAACTCTCTGATATGTCTCAAAAACTCTGTGTGTGCTTATCATGTTAACCATCTCCCTGACCGGATTTATGTTACTTTCCTCCAAATACCCCTGCATTACACGTGGGTTTTCAGATTCTTCCGGTAAGGTATCTATCGCAGTAAAAAGGTTATATCCTGTCTTTTGAAGCTTTGACTTATCCTCAAATTCTACCACATAAAGATTATCTACTACCGTGCCGTCCACCGTAATCTGACCATTCCCCAAAATCGAAATGTTTCCGTTTGGAATTCTTATCCCTTCATTATTTTCAACATTTCTTGATAATACCCTATACCCTTGCTGAGTAACAAGGTAACCATCATTATCAATTTTAAAATTACCGGCTTTAGTAAATTTTATTCCAAAAGGCGTATCAACAGCAAAAAAAGCATCAGGATTGCTAAGTGCCAAGTCAAAAGGATTCCCTGTCTGCCTTATGTTGCCTGAAGAAAAATCGGTTGCTACCTCTGCAAGCCTTGATACTGCATTAATTGTCTGATTATATTTGCTCTGCCTGATAATATCTTGAGGAAAATCCTCTTCTTTTTTCAGATAACTCTCAAAAGTAGGAGTATCCATTTTGTAACCAGCTGTATTTATGTTGGACAAATTGTTACTTAAAACATCAAGCTTTTTCTCCATTTGAAGCATCCCGCTTGCTGCCACATAGAGCCCGTTAAGCATCTTTCCCCCCTTTTTTCATATCGAAGACTTTTGGAAAAGTTTTATCTATCAAATATTCTAAACCTTTGATTTTAAGATATGATACAGGTCTTGCCGCTTTGCCGGGAAAATAAAAAAAATTGCTGTCACTTTTTGACAGAACGGTAACTGCCATATGGGAAACAATAGCATCATTTTTATCAAAAACAGTTATCTCTTCCCTGATAAAATTTTCCCCGAAAACTTTTGTAATAGACTCATCAAAATTTAATATTATTACATAATCGGCCAATTCGGCTTCCTGTGTCACTTCCCCAAGCTTATTTAAAACGATAACATTTTCCACCAGTCTCTTTGTCTCAAAATCGTATTCTCCCAAATAATTTTTTGGAGGAATCACAAAAAATCTTTTTTTAAGCTCGATTTTTTTATTTGCGACAAAGGAGTAGTCTTTAAATTTTGCTTTTGTTTTATCGTATATTAGGGATGAAAAATTAGTATTCATCTCTATCAGTGCAGCCATAAGGAGTACACCCGTATCTGCCGAAAAAACAAGGTCTGTTGCATCGTTGACATTTGTTTTAAGTGCACTGCACCCATAAATTGAGATAATCAACATACAAACTATAATCAGGTGAAAAAGTTTCCTCATAATTTCCTCCTGAATAAATATTAGCAACATAAATGCCAAAATAAAAAATCAATTTTAAATATTTTTTGTAACCTTTTCTCTTTTGCACAGTTTTATAGATATCAAATCAAGGAGGTAAAAAATGAAAAAAACGATTGCTTTAATGGTTGTAGTTTTGTTAACATTTACTTCAGTAAACTCTTTTGCAAAAGGGAAAGGGGGCTCAAAAGGGAGCTCAAACGGAAAAGCCTCAATGCACAGCTATAGTGGAAGCTCGACTCAAAACGGATTTAAGACAGGGGACAGAGCTCTTGACGGCAGCGGCAAAGGGTATGGAGACGGCACTCAGCCTCAGCCAAAAGATGGCACAGGGTTTGGAGCCACAAGCAGATAAAAGAGGGTGGACTGCCACCCTTTTAATATTACACTACAATTTATGGATAAATTTCAGGTTTTTTTTGATCAAACGAAAAAAGGTTTCTACCATTACCTCCTTTCTCTGACAAGAGATAGTGCCCTTGCTGATGATATATTCCAAGAAACCTACTTCAAAATATTAAAAAAATATAAAGATAAGCTTTCCCCTATGCTCCTTTACAAGATTGGCAAAAATTTATTTATAGATGAATACAATAGAAATAAAAAACATATTAATACTGAAAATATAACATTATCATATGAACAAACAGGTAGTGATAATTCAATGGAAGCCGATGCTCTTTTGGCGCTGCTTGATGACGAAGAAAAAAAATTATTCCTTATGAGCGCGGTAGATGGGCTTAAATATGATGAAATAAGCGCTATTACCGGGATTTCAGTCTCTAATATCAAGGTAAAAATTTTCAGGGCAAGAAAAAAGATACAAAATACTTTAAAAGGAGGTTAGCATGAAAGAAATTTTAATAAGCCAATTTATAGATGATGAGCTTACGCTGCCTGAGAAAAGGGAATTTGTAGTCAACGTAAAAGTGGATGATACCTTTTATTCTGAAACTATAGAGATGTTGGACTCTGAAATATTATTTAGGGATAAACTCAATAAAAAGACCCCTCCGCAATTTCATGTTGAAAAATATAGGGGATCACGCAAGTTTATTCATTTGGCAGTAGCTGCACTTTTTTTCATAGGGTTAGCATTTTTAGGGAGCAAAATAACTGCGAATAAACCTGAAGCTGTTAGCAAAAATAACATTCAAAAAGAATATAGATTTGTAATTTACAACGACAGTGCAAGCAATGTAGAGCTCTCCGGGACATTTACAAATTGGCATAAAATCCCGATGAAAAGAATAAATAACTCCAACTATTGGGAAATAACTGTCCCTCTTACCAAAGGGGAACACAAATATGCCATAATTGCTGACGGTCAAGTGTTGGCTGATCCCACATCCACTTTTATAGAGCAGGATGACTTTGGAAATATAAATTCCGTTTTGGAGGTATAGCAAATGAATAAAACCTACTTATTAATCCTATCATTTATTATAGCAGGACTTTTTTCTGGGTGCTCCACCCACAGCATTAAGATTGATACGGACAAAATAGTCCTCTTTTTAAAAAATAAGTCAGAGCCGACTTTCCATTACAGTTTGGACGGATATACCCCTCACAAAATGAGTAAAACAAGTTTCGGATATTATTATGAAGTGAAAAAAGCATCCCAATTTAAATATTTCTTTACCGATGAAACAGGCTTAATAAAGGCGGACTGCCCATTAATCGAATATGACGATTTTGGAGGTTACAACTGCATATTTGATATGTAACCTTTTCTCCGTACCGCAGTTTATATATCAGAAGGAGGTAGCTATGAAAAAAATGCTAATAGTATTAATACTCACAGTGACAGCAAATATTACATTTGCACAAGCTAACGAAAATGAACTTTTAACCAAAGCAACAACACTGGTAAAAGAGCAACTAAAAACCAATCTTTCCATAGGACTTAACAACCAAACTATGCTCAATGCCTATAATGCAGTTGTCCAGAGTCAGATGCAAGAAGAAGTAAAGGTAAGAGTTTTAAGCAAAATTGCTCAAGCTCACCAGGCAGGTTTGCCCGCTGAGCCTTTAGCTGAAAAGGTAATGGAAGGGCTTGCAAAAAGGGCAAATGAAGCACAGCTTGAAAATGCACTTAATCAGCTCACAGAACGTTACAGCTATGCCAAACAATTAACGGAGCAATTGGCTTTTAATCAGCAAACAAAAAGCAAAATAATGGGTAACATTGCCGATGCTTTGGCAGCAGGAATAAGTAAACAGTCCATGGAAAATATCATGTCCCACAGTCAATTAAAAAGTGAGCCTGAATTAGCTGCCGAAATAACAGAATGCGTAAAAGATATGTCAAGGGCAAGAGTGCAATCAAACCTGATAGAAAAAACTATGACAAAAGCAATCGAAAAAGGCTATAATGCAGGTGAACTTGCGGAAATAAGGAATCAGTTTAAAACTATGGCAAAAACAAGAGATGCTAATCAATTAGCCCAAAATATGCAAAACGGATTTCAAATGGGAGCAAAAAGTAGCGATATTTCAAAGGGGCTCTCTGGAAACGGAAACGGCGGTAATATGGGTTCAGGCTACGGTGATAGCTCAGGAATGGGCAGCGGAAGCGGTGGCAGCAATGGAAATGGTGGCAGTGGTGGTAGTAGCGGTGGTAGTGGCGGAAATGGCGGCGGTCACGGCGGCGGTGGAAAAGGTATGTAATGCAAGTCGCTTCTAATAAAACAACTATCAAAAAAGGGGGGATATCCCCCTTTTTTACTTGTAAAACTTTCTCAAATCCAAGTCTGAAAAAATACTGTCTTTAAACTCAAGAGCAGAAACATACTCTATATCGATATCCCCACTTTCCAACATAGAGTGGATTCTCAAAAAGTTGTGAATATGCTCTTTTGTCCTCCTTACGGCATATTCTATTGCAGTGCCGGTCGTCATAAGAAAAGCCCAGTCACTACTTTGAGCAAGTAGTAGCTCCCTACCCATTTGATTTAAACATCTTATCACATTTCTATCTGTTGAATCACCAAATTTGGTCGCAGCTTCCGTCATAAAATTGCTCATGTTCACAAGGTGGCGATATATCCAATCATTTGCCCCGTTAAGCCATACCTCGAAGTAACCTTTGTCACCCCATGAAGATGGGTTTACTTTAACTATTTGATTTGTATGAAATTCATTAAGGTATTTCATAGGCGTAGTTGAAATAACATCATCCCTGTATGAAAGCTCTCTGAAAAGATTATATATGAAATCTGTCCCCTCAAACCACCAGTGGCCAAAAAGCTCCGCATCATAAGGGGATACAATAAGAGGAGGTCTGTCCATATATTTGGAAACTTCTCCCGCAAAATTTACCCTCTCGTGAACAAAATGTCTTGCATGGTCAATTGTCCTGTTAAATGCAACTTCAGGATTATAAGGCTCTTTATGCTCCGTGTTACCGGTAATCTTATAATATTTTAACCCCGTAAAAACTCTTGTCCCGTCAGGCACAATATAATCCTTTATATAATCAAAATCCAAATCATAACCCACATCTCTATAGAAATCTCTATAGTTGTAGTCCCCAGGATACCCTTCTTTTGAGCTCCAAACCTGCCTTGAAGAAGTGACATCCCTTCCAAATGCTGCCACCCCTTCAGGGGTAAATACAGGGGCATAAACACCATAAACAGGCTTTGGCTTACCAAAAATAATACCGTGAGTATCTACAAAGAAATATTTTATCCCATTTTCCGCCAAAATCTTATCAAGCCCTTCGTAATAAGCACATTCTGGAAGCCATATACCTTTAGGCTGAATCCCAAAATGTTTTTTATGGGATTCCACCGCAATCTTTATCTGTGCATTGACAGCCTTTTCATTGACACTGATAAACGGTAAAAAACCATGAGTAGCACCACATGTAATTATTTCTATTTTATTGAGGTGCATAAATTTTTTATAACCATTTAAAATATTGCCACCAAGCTGTTCAAAAACATATCTCTTTATTGAAGAAATTCTTTCTTTATAAAATTGAGCAAGTCTGTTAAATTCAAATTCATTTTTCGTCCTATTAACCTCTTTATCACAAAGCTCCAAAGTCCTGCCCAAATATTTAAGATACCTGTCCATCAAAAACTTATCGCTGAGCATTTCGCAAAGTGGAGGGGTAAGTGAAATAGTCACATTAAAATCTCTCCCCTCATCCAAAAGTTTTTCAAAATTCATCAGAAGCGGAGCGTAACATTCCGTAATAGCCTCATACAGCCAATGTTCTTCCAAAAAATAGTCGTATTCAGGATGTTTAACAAAAGGCAAATGAGAATGTAATACCAACATCCAATATGTTTTCATTTTTCCCCTCTAAACTTTTTTGAAGAAATTACATTGTTTAATAATCCCTTCGCAATCAGGTTGCTATCTAACCCTTTTGCATCCCCGCCAAGGGAAATATTGATTATTTTGGTAATATTATCTTTGACTAACATAAACAACTCCCCCTCTTCTACCGAAATAGTGTCTGAAGGGATTATTGTTTCGTTGCTGACAGCAATGGCATAAAACTCATCTTCATTAAGCACGCCTATCTCAGCCCAAACCTTTTTATTCACAATAAACTCACTTGAAAAGTAATAACTTCCGAAATCTGCGACATCTTTAATAATGTATTCTCCGCCATCATAAATCAGCTTAATACAAAGCTTTGGCTCTTTTATCCCAAACTCATATGAAAAATTTTTTAAAGATTGTTCCGTAACTTCCCAAAAGATATGAACCGATATAGGATTTATAGGCAAAACATATACATAATCAAAACCATACTTTTCAGGGATAACATACTCCTGTTGTTTGGTTTCAGGCGCCACAAATTCTTTTTTTTCACTTACATCTTTAGTCTCATATCCCACTTGATAAAAATGTATGCCATCAACCGGTGCAGACCTTTGTAGCAGCTCATCAGCTTTATAAAAATTAGCTATGGCACTAACAAGCTGACTTTTGGTCATCCTCCCTCGCCCCTTTATACCAAGCTCTCTTGCTTTGGCATAAAGCTCTTTCTTGCTAAGCTGTTCAAACTTCACAGTGCCCTCCTATTTATATAAAACATTTTCATACATTCTAACATATTCCTTGGCAGTATTCACCCAAGAATAATCTTTTTTCATATTGTTCAAAATCAGCTTATCAAATAATGCGGAATTGTAAGCATCAATTGCTCTCCATATTGCCTCAATGAGCTTTTCTGAAGAGTAATTTTCAAAAACAATACCGTGTCCACCCTCAAAATATAAATCCTTTACAGTATCTTTCAACCCCCCTGTTTTTCTGACAATAGGGACACTACCGTATCTCATTGCAATTAACTGAGATATTCCGCACGGCTCAAATTTTGAAGGCATCAAATAAAAATCTCCCCCGGCATACATCTGTCTGCCCAAGGCTTCTTTGTATCCAAAAAATATCTTTACATTTTTACGCTTATCAAGTAATGCAAGCTTCTGTTTTACAATGCTATCCCCATCTCCAAGCAAAATAAAATTAGCCTCATCAGTAAATACCTTTAAAGCATCAATAAGAATTGAAATCCCCTTTTGCTCCGTAAACCTTGAAACAAATACAAAAAGCGGCAAATCTTCGACCATTTCACATCTTTTGCAAAGCTCTATTTTATTGTAAATTTTATCTTTGTAACTTCTCTTATTATATTTCTTAACAATAAAAGGGTCTGTATTAGGATTCCAAATCTTATAATCAAGTCCGTTTAAAATCCCTGCAAACTTAAAAGAACATTTTTTCAAAACCCCTTCAAGGCCAAAACCGTATTCAGGAGTCATAACCTCTTGAGAGTATGTTGGACTTACGGTAGTCACAAAATCAGACATCAAAATGCCTGCCTTTAAAAAGTTTGCCAACCCGTAAAATTCAAGCCCTTCAAACCCACACAGCCAAGGGTCTATCTTTAATTTTAAAACATCTTCAATTTTAAATAGTCCTTGAAATGCAAGGTTGTGGATTGTCAAAACTATATTTGCTTCAACATCTTGATATTCAGTCTTCAAAAGTGCAGGGGTAAGTGCAGTTTGCCAATCATGACAGTGAATTATATCAGCGCCATCTATAATATATTTTACAACGTTAAGTGCTGCTTTGGAAAAACCTCCAAAAATCAAAAAGTTATCGGGATAATCCTTCCCGTCTTCGCCATAATATCCTCCTCTTTCAAACAAAAATATGTTTGACAAAAAGATAAAAGTGACCCCATTCATCTTTGTTTTAAAAATCCCAAACTCAAAAACACCAAGCTCTGTATCCACCCAGGTCTTCTTCCCGGTATATTTTATTTTGTCAAACTTTTCCAAAATACCTTTATACAAAGGGGTAATGACATAAATATCATGTTTGAGCTTTTTTTGAGAGACCGGCAAAGAATATGCAACATCCGCAAGCCCACCCGTCTTTGAAAATGGATAAACCTCACTTGCTATATGCACAATTTTCATATCTCACCTTTTAATATTTTAGCTCCCTTTTCAGGGGGAACAGGATTGACATGAAGACCATAACCGCACTCCAGCCCTCCGTATTTGTTAATTCGCGGGATTATCCTTATGTGATAATGATAAAAAAGATTTATGTATTTAAATTTATCAGCCGTTGGACCATCAAGATTTAAGGGGGATGTGTAAAGTATGATGTTTAATGGTATATCTCCCAAAGCGTTATGATATATTTCAAATATATTTTTAAACAGCCCGGCAAGGTCATAATTCTCTTCTTTTGTAATGCAAAAAAAATCATGTCCATGTTTTAGCGGATATATGTCAAGCTGAAAAGGATACCTTGAAGCATAGGGGATAAAAGCACTAAAAAATTTTGTCGTAACAATTTCCCTTTCTGAAAATCTTTCAAATTTCAAAACATCGCAAAAAATACATCTGTTTTTCTCTTCATAAAAATCTTTTCCCCTCTCAAGCTCTTCCGTAATTCTGTGGGGTATTACAGGCATCCCCACTATTTGAGAATGAGAGTGCTTCATTGTAGCGCCCGCAAGAAAACCGTAATTTTTAAAAAAAGATATAAATTTAATCCTTATGTCATTCTTAAGGTCTAATCCTCTCACTTTAACTGTTTCAAAAAGGTCAACCCAATTTTGCTCTGTATATTCATAAAGAGGGAGTGAATGTTTCATATTCTCTATTATGACTTCGTGAGCACCCACTGTCGAATGATAATCATAAGGGCCCACAGAAAAAGACTCAGGAATTTTTTCAACGGTAAAAACAGGATATTTATTAGGTATAACCTTTAAAATAGGCTCATTTGAATACATCTTTCTGTCTTCTATTTTATATATAACATTCCCTATTTGAGATTCATTGCCCGGACAAAAAGGGCATCCTGATTGTTCAAAATGGTCATTATCCTTTTCATGAACAAAATAATCACCTCTTTCACCTCTGTCCGGCGAAACCAATATCCATTCACCGCTTAAAGGATTATATCTCATCTCTGTCAAAACTGTCCCCCTTCAAACAAAAGTTCACCATTAAACTTAATCCCCTTTTCCACTTTAAATATAAAATTCAGGCTGAGCCCCTGCAACGTCAAATCTACGCCTGACTCAGATTGTGATACCGTTTCTACATTGTATCCTATTGCAGCAATAGGAGTTTTTTTACTAAAATTTATCTCTATTTTAAGCTCTGGATTTTCTGAACATATTAGATATTTATTCTTGCCGTCAAATATACCTTCAAATGAATTGCCATCTAAAGTAACTTTTTCATTGTCAAAAAAATGAAAATTTAACTCAAGCATATAATAAATATTTCCATAATCTGTAACGATTTCGTATTCAAAGGATATCCCTTTATCTATTGCATTAAAAGATTTAGAAACTGTTGTGTTGTGTTTTTCTCCATTTTTATAAACTCCACCATCTCTAAAATATCTCACATTATTTTTTGATATTGTATATTCAAACGGCTGATTAGTAAAATCTCCCAATTCTTTAAATTCACATCTTTTTACCGCATTAAAATCATACTCTTCAATAAAATGATCAATAAAAGAGTATCTATTGTACCAGTCAAAAGCTATCTTACCTTTCACATCCTCAGACAACTCCACACTCATTTCATGAATTGTGCTAATTCCGGTATCCTCTACTGCCTCTTTTCTGTCGTCCAAAAGTTGTTTATGATAACCCTCAAACCTTCTGCTTATTGTATTCTGAAGATTTAGTCCGTAATTTTTCAAGTCTAAGGACATTAAACCGGCCCCAACACCTGTATTGAAAATATATTTTAATCCTTTTGTGTTAATTACAACTTGCCTGTAACCATCCATCAATATATCTTCTTCGTAAATATTATCTATTTTTGATTTGTCTAAATCAACTATCGATTCTGCCTCAATAATATATTTATACGCATTATCCCTCAAATTTGGCAGATAAATCCCTCCGAAGATACCGTGCCACAACACATCATTGCATTGTGCCCTGTAAATCAAGTCTGTCAATTTTTCATTATCCCCTTTGTTTTCTTTGGAAAGCTTCAATGTTCGCTTGTGTATTTGGTTGCATTCAGGATATTTGACCAGAAAATTTTTCCATATTGCACCTTTGACAAATGTCTCTATGCAATCTTTGTAATCCGTTGTCTTTAGAAAATTTTCAAGATTTTTAAGCTCTATAAATTTATCCGCAAAAAGTGACCACTCCCCCATCTCCATATAAGATGTAAGAGGAAGATAAGCAAAGCCATTCGGCCTATTTTTTTCGGCAAACTCCGAATATAATTTAAACTTATGCTCAGAGTCTGCAAAAAGGGACATAAATCTATCAAACCACCCTTTTTCATAAACCCACTCATATGTCTTAGGCCATACGCCAAACTTTTCTCCGTCATCAAACAATATACCGCAATAGCCACCCTTATTTTCAACATCGTTCAGATAATTCAGTATAACTTCAGGCTCCTTAAAAGGAACAAAATACCTTAACTTTTGGTCTATTGGAAAAAGTTTCATTAAATATCCGTCCTGCTCCGTATGAAAATATCCATTCAAACTGTCTTTATGAAATCCGACGGAAAGAAAGTGGTAATCATCCACCAACATATATTCAACACCACATTCAGCAATATCAGGAATAATGGAAGGGTCCCATACACGCTCGGTCAGCCACAACCCTTTTGGTTTTTGACCAAAGTAATCTTTTATAAACATTGAAAGTTTTGCTATCTGCCCTATTCTGTCCTTTTTGGGGATAGCCGATAACACAGGCTCATAAAAACCACCCGTAAAAAATTCTATTCTCCCCTCATTAGCAAGCTTCTTCATCAGCTGAAAAGTTTCAGGGGAATTCACCCTTATATAGTTAAGTAGCCAGCCGCTAAAATGTACCGAAAATTTAAACCACTTGTGTGGAAAAACTTTTTCAAAAAAAGGCTTGTAACTTTTCTCAATTATCTCATCAACCACATTTTTAAAATTATCCACCGGCTGATGGCAGTGGATACCAAACAATACAGGTATTCCCATAATTACCTCATACTAACCAATCTTTTGAATCAAGACTGTCTAATTTTATTTCGAGCGGATTATACACAGGTGCCCTATCTAAAATAGCACCACCTCGGACAACACAGAATGAAATGCTCACCCTTTTAGTTTCAAATAAATTTAACCCAATAGACCCTTCAAGAACCTCTTCATAAACAATTTGAAACAAATCATCTGAAATACTTGATTCTATTTTACCATTTTTAAAATAATATTTAATAACATGCTCAAATGGGGATAAAATTTTGAGCTCAACAAATGTGTCATCCTCATTGACCTTTTCTTTGTCAAGCTCAAGACAAAAGTAAAAATTCCTCTCATCAAAACCCCACACAAGTGAGGTTAATATACTTTCCCCTACATTCATGGATGACATATCGTATTTTAAATTAACACGACTTGCGCCAAGATACTCAAAATAGCTGTCAATTCTACCATTTACTTTAGGATATATATAGTTTTTCGGCTTTGATATGCTTTGGATAGATTTACCATTTTTCTTTATTGGCTCATACAAAAATCCGGGGACATTTTCATTTAACAGCCTATAAGCATTAATCAAATTGCTCCTGAAAAGATAATCAAATGTTCCAGCTTGCACAGTGTAGTGATCATCACCATACCACCAAAACCAATCACTCCCTTCTGCTATATGTAAAAACTTTTCCGCCTCCTCAATATTATCATCCCCCTTTAATTTAATTAAATCTTTTTTCACTTCATACAAATATTCCCATGCTTTATTTTTTTCAGGATGCCCCACCCATGTAGTAAAGTCACCGTAAATCCAAGAACCGGCAACAACCTTTTTTAATTTTACCCCATCAGCTTTTAACATCTCTTTAGGGGTAACTGTTTGTATAAAATCAAGCTTCATCAACCTTTCATAAAGTGCCGAAAAGAAATCAAACGCATTATTTTTGTAAAATTCCCACGCATTTTCACCATCCAATATTACGGAAACTATAGGATCAAAATCACATATTTCATAAATATGCTGCAATTTTTTTATAAAATCGCATGCAGCCTCAACAGGCTCCATATTTGCATAAGTGAACCCTATTAAATCACTTAAGTACTTATCCCTAAAAAACACAGAAATCTTCTCATCCCCAAAAATGTACCTCTTATAAAGTCTCTTTCTGTTGTCACTCCTTTTCAAATCTATTCCGAGGGAATTACCAAGCACATCTTCGTCCGTGGCACACCATTTAAACTTATCAGAAAAAATTGTAACTGTTTCATCACTGACAGAGCCTTCCGCAGGCCAAACACCGGTAGGATTTACCCCGAAAATTCTTTCAAACTCTTTAACCCCTTCATTAAGGTGCCATTTAGCATCCTCATCAAGTCGCAGATTTTCCAGAGGTAATTTAATATCTTTTTTTGATTCATATGCACAATTCATATCTAACAAGAGGGGGAAGATAGGATGATAATAAGGGGTGACACTTAATTCAATTCGCCCCATATCCGAAAGTTTTTTATAATACTCAAAAATATAAGAAATTTTACCAAAAAGAATCTTTAAAAGAGACCTCTTATCATCCTCAGTAAAGTTCATGTCCTTTACAATTAATGACTTTATAAATGATGACTCACTTCTAATAAAGGCGCCTGTCCAAGCTATAAGAAAATGTACCTCCAAATCCAAAATCTCCTGACTATTGAAAATGAAAAGCTTATTCTCAGATTTTTCACTGCCGGAATATCTGTCATAAAGCTCTTTGTATCTGACAGAAGATGAAATCATATTTTTTAAATTTGCCATAAAAAGGGATGGGACAAGAAATTCTATCTCTTTATCTTCGAGAGTTTTGACGTCTTTCTTAATTAATTTGATAAGTCTGTCGTTTACATCTTCACTCTTGTAATCTTCTAATTGGATAAGCAGTGAAGGGACAAAATTGAATGTCCCCTTAATATCATAAAGTTCATAATATCGAGGCATTTCCAAATAATCTTTTATACCGTGCAAAAACACCCAAGGGAGCAAATACTCGCCCGTTGATGCCTCTTTGTAATATGGCTGATGCATATGCCATATAAATTGAAGATAAAGTTTTTTCATTCTTCCATTAACCAAGTATTTATCTTTTCAATATATTCCTTCAACAATTCCTCTTTTCTCTCTTCACTCTTTGCTTCAACATAAAGATGAACATCTGCGGCAAATTGGTCGGGTATCATAAGTACCCACGAATCTCTGAATTTTATTTTGACCCCGTCAATATAAGAAGCATCTTTATCCATTGCATCTTCACTCATCTTCCTCATAATGTAGCCTTTCTTACTTAACGGACAACTAATTATATTATGTGCATAGTGATACTCAGGTATATCTTTTTCTATTTCACTCAATGATTTTCCGGTCTTTGCAAGCAGCTCGAGAAGTTTCAAAGCATTAAAAGCGGCATCAGGGCAGATGGCATATTTTGGGAAGCTCATAAAGAGTTTATCCCAACCTATAAAATTAAACTCTTTGAGAAAATCATATTTTAGCCCGCTCGATTTACCTCTAACGATATCGATATTTTCAAACTCGTTATCCAAAACAGTTGGCATCATTATCGGCAAATATACTTTTAATCTCTTTTCAGTAGACATGCTTAACAGTTTTAAAATAACCATTACAGCCCTGTCGTGCGAAAGTGCAAGACCGTTATCAGCAAAAATCTGCAATCTTTCTCCATTTTGATAAATAATAAAACCTAAATCTGCCTTTAAAGTCTTTATGATTTGTGAAACCTGACTCATCGAGTCATGAATCCCTTGAAAGCTCCTTGATAACTTTTTTTCATCAAAATAAGCGTTCAATACTACAGTCTCAATATCTGCACCTGTCATAATGGAAGGGATAATAGTAGAGCCTGTGCCATTGAAAAGGTCCATTACTATCTTAAAATTCCCCCTTTTTATGCAATCAAGGTCAAGATTATTGTAAATATTAGCAATATATTCATCACTCTTTGGAGGTAGATCAATCAACTTACCGATATCTTCGTGAGTAGCTCTTCTGAAATTTTCACGAAAAAATATCCGCTCAATATTTTTCTCCATATTTGAATCGATTGGCATTCCGTCCCCATCGGAAAATGTTATCTCCGTATCCGTGGATGATATATGAGATTGCCTGAAATATATGCACATCGAAGCATTGAGATTTTTCATGTACCATTTTGCCATTGAAGGGGTAGCAAGTTTTAAGTCGTAAGTATTAACTCCTGTTGAAAGTATCCCACCCAAAAAAGACCTCTTTATCATTCTTGACGCACTGTGATAGTCTCTGCTTAAAATTACATAAGAATTTTTGGAAAGCGCACTGCCAACGGCAGCTCCTAATTTGGCTGCCATCTCAGGAGATAACTCTACATTTGTCCTTGCTGAAACCTTTCCGCCTTCAAATATTGATTTTTTCCACTTGTCCCCCCAAATAAGGTTGGAGCTTAGTATGGAGCCGCTCTCAATATGTTTGTTAGGCCAGACCATTATGTCCTTTTCAAAAGTTACATTGTCCCCCACTTCGGTATGCTCTGCAATAATCCCGCCTCTTAATATATTTACATTTCTACCCAACATTACATCGTTGCATATGACACAATTGTTTATCACAGAGCCGTCATTTATCACAACATTATCCCAGATTACCGAATTTTCTATGACACAATTTTTACCTATTGTAACATTGCTACCTATACTGCTGTTTTTAACAATCCCTTTCGGGTCAATTTTAACATTTTTCCCCATAAAAACGATACCGCTCACACTAGACTCATCAAATGAACAATCCTCAAGGCAGTAGACCTTTGCATGATTTAAATCATGGACAACCTGGCCTATATTAAGATTTAATGCACCTGAAAATATGTCTTGAAAAACTTCTCTGTAAGAAACTGGGTTACCTACATCACGCCAATAACCTTTTGCAGTAAATCCATAAAGATCGATATTCCTTGACATTAGAGCCGGAAAAAGATCTTTTGAAAAATCAAATGGCTTGTCCTCAGGTATATATTTAAAAACTTCCGATTTGAATACATAAATCCCTGTGTTTATAGTATCGCTAAATACTTCTCCCCAGCCGGGCTTTTCAAGAAATCTTAAGATTTTGGCATTTTTATCCGTAATAACAACACCAAACTGCAAAGGATCTTCCACTTGAGTCAGGCAAATAGTGCCAAAAGCATCATTGAGCTTGTGAAATCCTGTTATCTCATTCAAAGCAAAATCGGTCACAAGATCTCCGCTAATGACTATAAAATCATCATTGCCAACAAGTTTTTCCGCCTTTTTGACCGCCCCGGCTGTGCCGTAATCACTGTCCGGCAAAATGTACTTGATATTTACTCCAAATTTTTCCCCTTTACCAAAATAACTTTTAATAACGTCAGGCTTATAATAAAGAAGAATAATTATTTCCGTTATTCCGACATCACGTAATTTTGTAACTATATACTCCATCATCGGTTTATTTAAAATTGGCAACATCGGCTTTGGTAAAGAAGTGGTAAGAGGCTGAATCCTCGTGCCAAACCCGCCGGCCATAACTATCGCTTTCATAATATCCCCCTTTTAAGCCCAGATGAATATGTTATTTTCAAATCTGTTTTTTATAAATTTATGCTTTGGCAAAATACAAAATGTTGCTTTAAATCTTCCCGGGCACTCAAGTGTAACATCAGCTTCATATACGGAAAAGTTATTTTCCATTTTAGAAAAGGTTAAAGGGATAATACGATATGCTTCCCCTTTGTCACATTCCCTTTTAATAAAACACAACACTTCAATATCAGACTGCACCAAACCGTTTATATCAACCTTCAAAATAGGTTTTATATTTTCCCCAACCATAAGTTCATCATATTCAAAATAACCTTCACCCACTTGCACGGAGTGCCACATACCGCTAATTTTTCTTCTCCAATCAACAAACCCCCTCAGCTCTTTGAAATCATTGGCGGACATCTCAAAATACATATTGTTTAGTTCGTTATAAAATTTGTCAGTATATTCCATTACCATCCTCGTGGTGTTAAAAAATGAAGATACTGACTTTACCGAGCTTTTCATGACCTTTATCCACTCCCGCGGGATACCTGTTTTATCTCTATCGTAAAATAACGGTATTATTTCATTTTCAAGCTTATCATAAATCTCTTCACTCTCCACAAAATCCTGGTAATTCTCATCGGTATAATCTTCTCCAAACCCAATTGACCAGCCGTTTGTGCCGTTATAACCTTCATCCCACCAACCGTCTAATATCGAAAAATTTATCCCCGCATTTGCAGCCACCTTCATTCCGCTTGTGCCGCTTGCCTCCATTGGACGTCTCGGGTTATTAAGCCATATATCCACACCTCTCACCAGATATTTTGCCATTTGTATATCGTAGTCCTCAAGGAAAATAACCTTATTTTTAAACTCTGACTGTCTTGTAATATGCTTTATCTGCTTTATTATCTCTTTCCCACCATTGTCCTTTGGGTGTGCTTTACCGGCGATTATTATTTGTACCGGCATTTTTGAGCTATTAAGTATTTTGGATAACCTTTCCAAATCTTTAAAAAGGAGATACCCTCTTTTGTATGTGGCAAATCTTCTTGCAAAGCCTATGGTTAAAGCATCCGAGCGCAAAGCTTCTTGAGCACTCAGCATCTCACTGTGTGAGCCACCCTTTTTCTTAACCTCTTTTTTCAGCCTTCTTCTAACATATTCAATAAGCCTTGAGCGGAGTAAGTTTTTTGTCTCAAACAATTCAAGATCAGGGATATCATCAATGTTTTCCCATACTTCAAATTTATGTGGTTTCAGATGCCACTCTTCCCCCAGATATCTGTTATATAATCTTTTACATTCATCTGACACCCAAGTAGGCAGATGCACACCGTTGGTGATATAATCTATCGGAATAAATTCTTGAGGAATATTCTGCCATAAATTTTTAAATATATTTTTAGATACTTCACCATGAAGCTTACTGACACCATTTCTATACACACTCCCTTTGATAGCAAAAATTGCCAAAGAAAATGGCTCTGCTCTGTTATTAGGCTCATATCGTCCAAACCTAATAATTTCCTCTACCTTCAAAGGAGCCCCTGAATAGATACTCCCAAGATATCTAAATATCTCACCCTCGCTAAAAACATCAAACCCTGCAGGCACAGGTGTATGCGTAGTAAAAAGGGTAGTTTTTTTAACAAATTCAAAAGCCTCATCAAAGCTAAGATTATTTAATAGCATTAATTGGTTTATCCTTTCGCATATAGCAAAAGCAGGGTGACCTTCATTTAAATGAAAAACTGTGGGCTTAATACCCAATTTTTCCAGCGCCTTTACACCACCGATTCCGAGTAAAATCTCTTGTTTTATCCGCATTCCAAAATCACCATCGTAAAGCTTACCTGTTATTTTTCTTATACTTTCACTATTCTCCGGGATATCCGTATCAAGCAGGATAAATCTCACCATACCGAGATGTATATGCCAAATCTTTGCCTTTATAACCCCTTCGGAAGAGTTTATTTCAATATAATTTTTGTTCCCGTTTTCATCGGATGACTCAAGTATAGGCATCATAGAAAAATCATTATTGGGATAGTCTTCAAGCTGCCAACCGTCACTATTTAAATACTGGTGGAAATAGCCGTTTTTATATAATAGCCCGACAGCTACAAAAGGGAGACCGATATCGCTTGCTGATTTGCAGTGGTCTCCTGACAATATCCCAAGTCCGCCCGCATAAGTTTGTATAGATTCATGTAAACCATATTCCATTGAAAAATAAGCTACAAGCATCTTATCCTTATTTGGGATGTCATCTCTTATTTCAAACCACTTTGGAGTCTGGATATACTCCATATACAAATCCCATACGCTTTCAAGCCTTGATAAAAATACCGGGTCGCTTGCAATCTCATTAATCCGCTTTTGGTCAAGGGAAGCAAGGACTGCAATCGGATTATGGACACTCTCTTCCCAAAGATCGGGATTTATCATTTTAAACAAATCTTTGGCAGGATTGTTATACGTCCACCAAAGGTTATAGGCCAAAGATTCAAGTTTCTTTAATTTATCAGGGAAATTTATCCCTACGTAAAACTCTCTGAAATTCATTTTACATCCCCCTTTTTTTATATTATACCTGTTATACATATTATACACAATCTCTTTGAATAAAAAAAGTTCACACCAATTGAAACAAATAATTTTTCTATCATACTACATTTTTCGCTTGATTTATTTATTTCTTTTACTATTCTCCGCTAAATCATATATGGGAGGTCATTATGACCGAATTATCCATCGAAGGTTATCACCTAAAACCCTTTACAATCGAAACAAAAAGTTTAATGGAATCATATCTTAAGTATATTACTTCCGACGTAGATGTAAGTGACTACTCTTTTGCGGCAAATTTTATTTGGCTGTCAGGAACTTCAGGCTTTTATACTATTGTTAATGATACATTCTGTCTGTTCAATCTTGCAGGCGGAGAGCTTAGCATGCTCTTACCACCAATAGGAAAAGTTGAAAATGTTAATGATGCGATGATGATATGCTTTGATATAATGAACAAAAACAACTCTTCAATTACTTCATCGAAAATAGAATATGTAAGCTCATATTTCGTTCAATCTTTTATTGAGTATTCTGAGGATGCCGACATATTCCAGGCACTCGACAGCTACATAATCGAAAAGAAAAATATAGATTACGTCTACCTTGCAGATGACCTCATAAATTTAAGAGGGAACTCATATGCCACTAAGCGAAATGAAATAAATAAATTTAAAAAGAATTATCCAAATATATCCATCGAAATGCTTAACCCTGAAGCCCACTACAACGGAATACTTGAACTAACCAACAACTGGGTGGTAAACAGGATGAAATATCTTCCCAATGTAGATATGGACACATTCATAGATGGGATAAACTGGGAAAGAGCTGCAATAAAGAGAACGCTACATTACTTTGATAAACTTGAGATATTAGGGATTGTATTGAAATTCGACGAAAAAATTGTAGGATTTACAGTTGGGGAGAAGCTAAACGAAAAAACCGCAAGTGTTATAATTGAAAAAACGGATTTCTTTACTCTTGGGGCTGCACAATATATATTTTGGGAATTTTCCAAAATTTTAAGAGATACTTATAATATTACTTTCATAAACGTCGGAGATGATATGGGGCTTGAAAACCTGAAAAAGGTTAAAATGTCTTACAGACCACACACACTTTTGCCAAAATATACAATTTATCAAAAAATATGATTATACGAAAAGCAAAAAAGGAAGATCTCAAAACTATTGCAGATCTTGAAAAGATAATTTTTGATAAAAGCAACTTCCCCATGTCAATCAGAAACTTACAATACCACTTAAAAGTAAATAACATGATAGCCGTTGCGGAAATTGACAACACAATCGCCGGCTACTGCGTAGTCTTTTTAAGAAAAAAATATGCTAGAATTTACAGTATCGCGACAAACCCTTATTTTAGAGGGAAAAAGGTTGCATCAACCCTTTTAGAGCATATTTTGTCACAAACTTGCGGACTTAATTATATAAGTCTTGAAGTTAGAAAAGATAATATTCCAGCTATAGCACTTTACGAAAAATACGGATTTAAAACAGTAAAAGAGATCCCATGCTATTATGGCGACGGATGCAGCGCCCTTAAAATGAAGAAAGCTTTACATAAACTTTGATCTGAAGATAAAAAATACCGCACCTAAAATACAAATTCCGGCATACAGATAATCCATTGTAAGCTTTTCTTTCATGTAAAGAACCGAAAAAGGGATAAAAACAGATAAAGTTATTACTTCCTGAATAATTTTAAGCTGGCCTAAGCTGAGTGCCTTATGCCCAATTCTATTTGCCGGCACTTGTAAAATATATTCAAAAAAAGCTATCCCCCAACTCGCCAAAATAGCAATAATAAGAGGCTTTGAGCCTAATGTCTTCAGATGACCATACCATGCAAAAGTCATAAAAATATTGCTTAATACAAGCAACATAACTGTAGCAGTTATATTCATATACCTTTCTCCACCTCTTGAAACGTTTCTTCAAGATGCTCATTAGTACTAAACATAATAAATTTCAACTGATTTTTTGTATTAAAAAGAAATTATTCATTTCAATTATTTTCTATTGTAAAAGAAAGTCCGGTATATTAAAAGATTTGTCAGCGGAGGAAGTTATGAAAAAAATTACATTTTTAATTATATTATTTTCTATTTTCGCAGTCTATTTTTTATCCGGTTATAAAAGATACGAAGTTTACAAAAAATGGGAGGAAAATCGCTCTCTCTATTTTGTGGACAATATCACTGCTATGACTACACTTGATGCTTACTACTGGCTGAAAATGGCAAAAGATTACGATAATGGCAAACTGGGAAAAGATTATATCAATCCTCTTAAAGAATATCCTGACATGACTTGTTATAATAAAAGTCCTAACATGCTCGTGTGGATGATAAGTTTTACGCATAGAATTACCGGATTAGATTATTACAAATCCGGACTGCTGCTAATCCCTTTTCTTGCAGGGCTATTTTGTATCCCGCTATTTTTCTACTTTTTTCGTCTTGACTACGGTGAATCATCCGTATTAGGCGGACTGTTGGGAAGTTTCAGCTACGCTTATTACGTAAGGAGCACAATGGGAAGAGTTGACACCGACCTTTTAAATATATTCTTCCCAATACTTATCTCTTTATTTATCTTATTTATTGCAAAAGAGAACAATAAAATAAAAAATTATATACATTCGGCATTGGCTGGAATCTCAATGACAGGGTTTGTATGGTGGTATCAGAAACCCGGGTTTATATTTGTCTACTTGGTATTTTTGACGCTCTATCTATTTTTCCAAAAGTTTAAACTAAAAGATTTGCTGATACTCTCCGCTCTGTTTTTACTTTTTTCAAACCCACTATACGTTGTAAACAGTATAGCTCAGTTAATTGGGTTCTTTAATTCATATTTTTTCCCACAACCCACAGGACAAATTTCTTGGCCTGATATTATGCAAACAATCACTGAAAGTCAAAAGAGAGGGTTAATACAGACGCTTAAAATGATTCACGAGATTTGGGGATTTGTCATAGTAGGATTTGCTGGCTTAGCCTATCTATACCTTAAAAATTTTGTAAAAATGCTCCCAATTACACCTGTCATTATTTTGGGTATGTTGTCCCTTGTAGGCTCAAACAGATTTGCAATGTTTTTAGTCCCATTTGTAGGTGTTGGCATAGGCGTAATAATTATGGAAATTATCAAACATGTTGAAAAGCTATTGCAATTCAAGCAAATTGTGACAAGCATAGTCAGCATCTCTTTGATGTTTATCTTGTTCTTTGCCACTGCCAATTATACTGCATATTCTTATGTAATAAGGCCTTCAATTGCACCGGATATTACAAAAAGTTTTATTGAGCTAAAACAACAACTCCCTAAAAATTCTGCAGTTTTCACTTGGTGGGATTACGGATATGCATTAATGGACATCCCTGAGTTTGCCACCTATCATGATGGGGGAGCCCATGGTGGACTCAGAACTACACTTGTAGCACGAGGTTTTACGGAAACAAACCAAAAAAATCTGTATAAAATGTTAGCTTATCTTGAAAATTACGGTTTTGATTATTTAAATGAGGCAATCGTGAAAGATAATATTAGTGCCGAAGATATGCTGAAGGAAATTTACGGTTACAATGATGGTTTTAAAGGTGAGAATGTTTACATCCTTTACACAAGGGATATGATAGGTAAATTTGGTGCCATCTCTTTTTTCGGAAATTGGGACTTTAAAGAGAAAAAGGCATATCCGACACCTTATAATGAACTCAGTTGTTCCAAAATTGAAAACAATACCCTTTACTGTACAGGCATAACTATCAATCTAAGTTCAGGAATTGCAACAGCCGGTGGGAACAACTTTTTCTTGCGAAGAATAGTTTTTGTCAATAACGGTAAAATTGTTAATAAATCGGAGATAAAAGAGGCAGGTAATACCCTGCAGCTACTTATGAGAAACAATAATATATTTTCCATACAGCTAATACCTGAAATCCTTTACCAATCAAATTTTAATCAGCAGTATATACTTGGGAACTATGACAAAGATCTGTATGAAGAAGTTTACAACAACTTTCCTACGGCAAGAGTCTTTAAGGTATTAAAAAGATAAATATAAAGTCCCTTGGGTTTACCACCCGGAGGGACTTTTTTTATCCCTTAAAATTCTCCTTTTTGTGCATCTTTCTGTTTGAGCATTACCTTGTTATACGTGGAGATAATGTCTCTTCTGGTGATAATTCCGAGCAGTTTTAAATTTTCCTCTGAATCGACTACAGGCAGAAGCTCGGTATTTTTGAAGCCTATTTTCTCTATGGCATCAGCAAGGCTATTGTCAGGAAAAACGACATCCGGGTGAGTGTCGCAAATCTCTTTAGCCACGACAATATCTTCAAGCCCCTCCTCAAATACAAACTCCCTTATCTCTTCAAATTTTAAAACTCCGATAAGTTTATAGTGCTCATCCACCACAGGGAAACTGTTATGTTTTGTGGTAGGAATAAAATGCACTATATCCATAAACTTCATATCTTCTCTAATCACTATCGGATCTTTTCTCATAATATCTTTAATCTTCAAATCTTGCAGCACTCTTATAAAAAACTCACCACGGTGAATCGGAGAATCACTTCTTGAGTCAACCTGACTTTTATAAATACTGACTTTTCTAAGGAGTAAAAAAGACATAGAGCTTACCCACATAGCCGGAACAAGGAGATGGTAATTTCCTGTCATCTCACTAACCATAATTATTGTGGACAAAGGGGTGCTGGCTATCCCCGAAAAGAACCCTGCCATTCCCACTACAACATAAGCTCCCGGGTCTGAAACAGCAAACGGAATAAGCTTATTCAACAAAAGACCTACAAAACCGCCGACAGATGCACCGATTACCATTGATGGTCCAAAAATACCAGCACTACCGCCACTCCCGATACTAAACGACGTAGTCAAAATCTTTGCAAATATCAGCACAAAAACAAACCAGATGCTAAGCTCACCCAACATCGCAAGTTCAATTTGAGAATACCCGCCGGACAGTGCCTGAGGTATAAAAAAACCAATAACTCCCGTTAAAAATCCGCCTATTACCGGTTTAAAATATCTGTTTATCTTCCACTCTTTAAAGAAATTATGGGTTGAGTAAAATATTTTAACATATATATAACCAAACAGTGCACAGGCAAACCCCAAAATTGAATAGCCTATTAATTCAAGTGGGTTCGCAAACCTGAAGTTAGGCGTTGCAAAAAGGGGCTCCCAACCATACATACTACAAAACACGGAATAGGCAATAATGGAAGTAATTGTTGAAGGCAATAAAATCTCATATTCCATATCTGAGTTTGAATATAATACCTCAGCTGCAAATATTGCACCAGCAAGGGGTGAGCGGAAAATAGCTCCTACTCCTGCACCCATTCCCGCAGCTGTCAAAATCCTCTTTTCCCTGTCGGTAAGGTGTAAAAAATTACCCAAAAATGATGCAAATCCTGCTCCTATCTGTGCTATCGGACCCTCTCTACCACCCGAGCCTCCGGTACCAATAGTTATTGCACTTGCTATTGTTTTCACAATAGGCACCTGCCATCGTATAAAACCATTCTTATTATGAATAGCTTCTATCGCACCATCAGTTCCATGCCCTTCTGCTTCAGGCGCAAACTTATACACCAAAAAGCCACTAATTAGACCGCCAAATGCAGGCATAATAAATAACATCCATCTCTTAAATTCAGTCGTAGCATGGCCAAACAGCGAAGGCTCTCCGGCAGTTTCTTCTATTCTCAAACCAACAATATAGTCCATAAATATGTACGCGCACCCTTGCAAAAGAGTAAAGAATATAATCGCACCGATACCTGCCACCAATCCTACAATAGTGCCAAGTACAAACCATCTGCCCACAACGGGAAGATTAACCCTCTTAAACACTTTGTTCACCTATAATTTCCTTTTTCAATTGACCACGTATAGTAAAAAAGTTTTTGTATGTCAAAAATATTATCGCAATAGAAGAAAAACTTAAAGAGGAAACTATGCAAATCATTATGGCAATTTGATACTTAATAGAGATAATCGGATCTGTCCCTGAAAGTATCTGTCCTGTCATAAGTCCTGGTAAAAATACAACCCCAATGCCACTCATATTTGTGATAATAGGCAGGCTTGCAGCCCTGATTGATTTGAAAATTTCATCCGATACCGATTCAAAAGGTGTTGCACCTAAACTTATAAGTGTTTCAATTTTCAAAGTATTTGTCTTTATCTCACTTACTAATCTCTCTATACTCAAAGCACAGGCATTCATAGAGTTGCCCAACACCATGCCTGCAATAGGGATAAAGTACCTCGCATCATACCAAGGGGATGTTTTCGCTATAAACAGCAAAAAGAATACAGTAAGCAAAAGTCCTATAAAAAATATCGGGAAGAATACAATTACAAACTGATGCTTTATTTTAAAATTTACCTTACTTATGATAGTGTAGGTAGCAAAAGCCGACATAAAAAGATAAATAATAATTATAATTGTAAGACTGTTTACTGCGAATATATATTTAAGTACGTAACCAACTATAAAAAGTTGGATACTCATCCTTGTTAAAGCCTTTAGAAATTTTTTTTCATTTCCTGACTTTATTTTTTTTAAAACCAAAAATAAAATAAAAGCCAAAAAATATACAATAATCATAGATATTAACGATATATCTACTATCTCAGTCTTCATCCTTGTCCCTTATAGTTTCTAATATAAAATCGTCGTCTATATCGTTTTCAAAAAGTTTAATACCATCTTTGTCCATGAATATTTTCACATCAGAGTTCTTTATAATTTTTACAGAATGAGAGACAATTATTACACCCCTGTGCTTATTTTGCTCTTTAAAGAAATCAAGAGTCACCCCCTCACTATACACATCAAGTGCAGATGTCGGCTCATCAAGTAGGATATATTTTGGCTTTAGCAAAATTGAACGGATTAATGCAATACGCTGCCTCTCACCACCGGAGAGTTGGTTAATATTTTTGGTTAATATCTCTTTAGGCAATTTTAGTTTTTGAATAAGTTCAGAAATATACTCAAAGTTTATCTCAAGATTTTTATGAATCTTTAGCTTTTTCAAATCTTCAAAGCTATCTCTTACTACTCTTCCCGTAAGATATGACTCCTGAGGCAGATAATTTATTAATACCCGATGTTTTTGAGGGCTTAACTGCTTTACATTTAAATCATCAAGAAAAATATCGCCATTGTACTTAATATTACCACTTATGGCTTTTATAAGTGTAGACTTACCGGCGCCACTTTTACCAAAAATTGCATAAATTTTATCGGATTTGAAGGTTAAACTTATATTACTAAATATATTTGCTACAGAAACAGACTGTAATCTAAGCTCTGATATCGTATTTCTCAAATATAAATATCCCTTTTTTATCTGTATAACTAATCACCTTACCATTTTCCATACAAACATCAAGTTCTTGTTTAATATTTTCTGGCAGATTAATAAATTTAGTTTCAATTTGCTTAACCTTTTCATCGTCGGCATTAAGCCTCTTGGCCCAATCGTAAAAGGTATGCTTCCTCTTAGTCTGCACATAATTTAAAAGTCTAAAATTATTGGCATAATTAATGACTTCTTTTACCGTAAGGCTTCTGATATGTGTGTTATCCCTAAAATATTCTATAGTATTCAAATACCCATCCTCTACGTCTACTATGCTATCAACCAAAACTAAAATTCCTCTATCTTTAAGTACTCTATTGGACTCAGAAAAAAATCGCCCCGGATTTTCAAAATGATGCATGGCAATTCTACAGCTGACAAGGTCAAACGTTTGATCTAAAAAAGGGATTTGCGTGGAAGTTGCACATACGGGAATTATGCCGAATTCACTTCTTGCAGTTTTTAGCATATTAAGACTCAAATCTATGCCAACCTTAAGTTTACTTTCAAACACTTTGCTGCAGTGCCCGGCAGCAGTTGCAATATCAAGAATTAATCCAAACCTTTTATCTTTAAAGTAACTTTTTATAAATGACAAATCTGCACCGGAAACATGGTCACTACTATTTAAATAGTTTAAACTTGCAAAATCAAACCCTTCTTTCACCTAAACACTCTCCAAAAAATTTTTTATCTCCTCTGTCTGAACATCAAACTCAAGTAAAAATGCATCATGCCCATAATCTGACTCAATATTAACCCACTTTACATCCCTTTTATGCTTTTTTAGTATGTTTACAATCTCCTCTGTTTGGTACGTTGGAAACAAAAAATCGGATGTGAAAGTAATAAAGAGAGATTTTGCATTGATTTTACTTACGGCTTCTTCGTATGACCCAAAACCGTAAGAAAGATCAAATATATCCATCGCTTTTATTATATATAGGTAACTGTTGGCATCAAATCTCTCCGTAAATTTGTAGCCATTATATCTTAGGTAGTTTTCCACTTCAAAATATCCATGAAAATCGTAAATACCTTCAAGGGTTGCATACCTTCTCCCAAATTTTTTATGAAACGAGGCATCACTCATAAATGTAATATGCCCTGCCATTCTGGCAATGGCTAACCCATCTCTCGGGAAACTTTTTCCATAATAGTCGCCACCCTGCCAATTAGGGTCTTTCGTTATGGCATTTCTCCCGATTGTGTTGAAAGCTATCGCCATAGGTGTAATTCTTCCTGAAGTTGCAATAGGGATTATTGACTTTACCTTTTCAGGAAAGGTAACGGCCCATTCAAGTGCCTGCATCCCACCCATTGAACCACCCGCTACAGTAAGAAGCTTTTGTATACCAAGACTATCTATCAATTTTTTCTGAAGCTTAACCATATCTTTCACTGTAAAAACAGGAAATTTTAATCCATACGGTTTACCAGTATATGGGTCTATAGAGGCAGGTCCAGTAGTACCGCAACATGATCCCAAGAAATTTTGGCAAATCACAAAGTATTTATCCGTATCAAAAGCCTTGCCTGGCCCAATCATTTCATCCCACCATCCAGGCTTTTGGTCATCTACCGAATGATAACCAGCGGCATGAGCGTCACCTGTCAATGCATGGCAAATTAAAATTGCATTACTTTTATCTTCATTTAGTTGTCCATAAGTTTCATAACAAACTGTAATAGGGGACAACACTCGCCCACTTTCAAAAAAGAAATCATCTTTAAATGTTTTGTATTGAGGTTTTACTATCCCTACTGATTTTTTCATCTATCCTCCTTACTTCATTAAGGGGGTACAAAGGGTCAAGAATATACTAAAAAAGGCCTCTAATCCTTATTCGGTAGAGGCCTGAATATTTATACTCAGCCCTCTTATCTACCCCTGCACTTCAGGGCGGGACTTAGCACCTGACGTTAAAAACCGGTTGCTGTGGCTTCAGCGGGCCCGTTCCCTCTGCCACTCTCGATAAGAGATAACTGTAAATAAATGGTATTAACATGATTGTCAATCAATTTTCTTTATTGCCGTTACCCAATTTTTTGCACACCTGAGTAAAAGTTTGATTTTTTCTTTTATTTAGCCACTGGGGGCACAGATAACGACGGAAAATTCGTTATATTATTTTTTAAATTTTAAATATTTTTCTCCTCACCACTCAGTCTGCTCTTCTGGCTAATCATCTTTTATAACTGCAGTAAGTGCAGACAAATATAGCGCTATCTAATTTTACCCCTTTGATGTCTTGTATAAGTTTACCTTAAAATACTAAATTCTTGTAAAATAGAGTGATTTCAATTTTTTTATGAGTGCATTAATTGACTTTTATTTTGAAATTGATTAAAGAATACTTTTTTGGGTACTACCAACAATAAAAAACCCGGCTTTCAGCCGGGTTTTCATTAATAGTATTTATATTTTTCTTGAAGTTTTCTAACAAGCTTCTGCTGCTTACGACGAGCCTTAAGAATTTTCTTTCTTCTAACTTCCGTTGGCTTTTCGTAATAAGCATGCTTCTTGATCTCTCTAATAAGACCTTCTCTTTCAACTTTTTTCTTGAGAAGCCTTATAGCGAAATCTACATTGTCGCCTTCAACTTTTACAACTGCGTTAGTAGCCAAACTAATCACCCCTTTTATTTTAATATAACTTTACTTAACACTTCATCGATTGTTTCAACCAAATGGAAGCAGGTTGTACTCTTAACATCTTCGGGTATTTCTGTCAAGTCCTTTTTATTTTGAAGAGGTAAAATAATCTCTTTTATGCCATTCCTGTGGGCAGCCAAGACCTTTTCTTTTATCCCTCCGACAGGGAGCACTTTCCCTCTTAGTGTTAATTCCCCGGTCATTGCAAATTTTAAGTTTACATGCTTTTCGGATAATGCTGAAATTATGGCTGTGGCCATAGTTATACCGGCTGATGGTCCGTCTTTAGGCACAGCACCTTCAGGGACATGTAAGTGTATATCATACTCTTTAAACATATAACCAGGTATATTAAAAGATGAAGCTCTGCTTTTGGCAACAGAGTAAGCAATCTGTGCAGACTCTTGCATCACATCTCCGATGTGCCCCGTGATAATAAGTTTACCGTTTCCTTCAAATACAGCAACTTCCGTCTGAAGAATCTCCCCGCCAAAAGGTGTCCATGCAAGCCCGGTAGCAACCCCAATCCCTTTATCTTCCTTGTATTCTTCTGTTCTAAATTTCTTAAGTCCAAGAATTTTTTCGATGTTCCTGCTTGTAACTTCTACTTTTGTAACCTTTGGGTCAGATACAATCTTCTTGGCTGCTTTTCTGATAGTTGAGCCTATCTCCCGTTGCAAATTTCTTACCCCTGCTTCCTTAGTGTAGTGTCTGATTATGCTCATAATTGCACTATCAGTTATTTTAACCCTGTCGTCATCGAGCCCGTGCTCTTTTAGCTGCTTAGGAATAAGAAATTTCCTTGCAATATTGTATTTTTCTTTCTCGGTGTAACCTGAAATTCTTATTACCTCCATCCTGTCAAGCAAAGGATGAGGAATCGTCTCAAGGCTGTTAGCTGTCGTAATAAAAAATACTTTCGATAAATCAAATTCAACTTCTAAATAGTGATCAACAAATGTTGAATTCTGTTCGGGATCAAGCGCTTCTAAAAGTGCTGAAGCAGGGTCACCCCTAAAATCAACTCCAATTTTATCAATTTCATCAAGCAAAAAAACAGGATTCATACTGCCTGCTTTTTTCATTGACTGTATTATCTTACCTGGCAAAGAGCCGATATATGTTCTTCTATGCCCTCTTATTTCTGCCTCATCTCTAACACCCCCAAGACTCACTCTGACAAAGTTCCTTCCCATTGATTCTGCAATGGATTTTGCAAGAGAAGTTTTACCCACACCCGGAGGTCCAACAAAGCATAAAATAGGCCCCTTAAGGCTCTCTGAAAGCTGTTTAACCGCTAAAAATTCCAATATTCGCTCTTTAGGTTTCTCGAGCCCAAAATGATCCCTTTCCAGTATCTTTTCTGCATTATTTATATCAAGTTTATCTTCAGTGTATTCATTCCAAGGTAAAGAAATAATCCAGTCAAGATAGTTCCTTACAACAGTGGCTTCAGAGCTCATCGGTGGCATTGCTTTTAACTTTTTTAGCTCTTTAAGTGCCTTTTCCCTTGTCTGCTCATTAAGTTTTAAAGAATTTATTTTGTCTTCCATCTCTTGAAGATCAGCTTTCAGATCTTCGTCCCGCCCAAGCTCTTTGTTTATTGCCTTTATCTGCTCATTAAGGTAATACTCCCTCTGAGCTTTTGTCATTTGAGCTTTTACTCTCTGCTTTATTCTCTCGTCTATCTTAGAAATTTCAATTTCTGTCTCAATTATTTCAATCAGTTTTTCAATCTTACCATCCAATTCATCTATCTCAAGTACCTCCTGCAGCTCATTTATCTTTGTAGCCACATTGGAAGCAACCATATAAATAAGCTTTGTTAAATCTTTAACTTCTGAAATTGTTTCAAATAACTCCTTTGGAACTTTACCAAAACGTTTAATATATTCGGAAAATGTCTTTAAAAGGCTTTCCCTTAGAATTTCATTGATGCTATCATCCTTGGTTATCTCCTCAAGCTTCTCGACAGTAACATAGTTACAATCAATATCTTCAGTAAAATCAATTATTTTAGCCCTATATAACCCTTCCACTAAAACCTTTACAGTCCCATCCGGAAGTTTTAATGTTTGCAGTATTTCGGCAACCACACCAACCTGATAGACATCTTCCTTTTTGGGGTTCTCACTGTCTGCTTTATTTTGCAGTGTCAAAAATATCTTTTTATCTGTATCGTTAGCTATCTCAACCGCATTAAGAGACCTTTTCCGTCCTACAAAAATAGGAGTTATCATTGTTGGAAAAACCACAATATCTCTCAAAGGGATTAACGTATACTGTTCCATATACACTTTCTCCTTTTAAACTATTGGCGCTAAGAGACAAAAAAAGGCGCTTAAAGCGCCCCCTTATGCTGATTCTTTTTCGTTTTCAAAAATTAGTATTGGTTTACCCTTTTTATTTACCGCATCTTCATTTATGACACATTCCTTCAAACCTTTCATTGAAGGTATGTCATACATAATATCTATCATTATATCTTCCATAATAGACCTGAGACCGCGGGCACCTGTTTTTCTTTCAATCGCTTTCTTGGCAACAGCCCTTAGCGCACTATCTGTAAAACTTAGCTTTACATCATCAAACTTAAAAAACTCTTCATACTGTTTGACAATTGCATTTTTAGGCTCTTTTAAAATCTTAACAAGCGTTTCCTCTGTCAAATCATCAAGCACTGCAACCACAGGAAGCCTTCCTACAAATTCAGGAATAAGCCCATACCTGATCAAGTCCTCAGGTTGAAGATTTTTGGTAATCTCGGAGAATTTCATCTTACTCACATTAACAGACTTTGAATTAAAACCAACTGCCTTTTTACCTAAGCGTTCTTTAATAACCATATCAAGCTTATCAAATGCACCACCACAGATAAAAAGTATATTGGTTGTATCAACCTGTATATATTCCTGGTTAGGATGCTTACGTCCACCTTGAGGTGGAACATTTGCAACAGTTCCTTCAACAATTTTTAAAAGCGCCTGTTGAACACCTTCACCACTTACATCTCTCGTTATCGAAGGGCTGTCTGTTTTCCTGGAAATTTTATCTATCTCATCGATAAAAATAATCCCTTTTTGTGCTCTTTCAACATCGTAATCGGCAGCCTGTAGAAGCTTTAAGACTACATTTTCAACATCCTCACCCACATATCCTGCTTCAGTTAATGTTGTAGCGTCAGCTATTGCAAAAGGAACATTAAGTATCCTTGCAAGTGTCCTAGCAAGCAATGTTTTACCAGTACCTGTCGGCCCAATCATCAAAATATTTGATTTTTCCAGCTCCACTTCTGTCTTCTTAGAGAATAATATTCTTTTATAATGATTGTAGACAGCAACGCTCAAAACCTTTTTAGCCTCATCCTGGCCTATGACATACCCATCAAGAAGTTTTTTTATTTCTTCAGGTTTTAAAAGTTTTATATCACCTGTATTGCTTGTTTCTAAAGCTTCTTCACTTAAAATATCATTGCACAGTTCCACACACTCATCGCAGATAAAAACATCCGGCCCTGCAATAAGCTTTTTTACTTCATCCTGCTGTTTGCCGCAAAAAGAACAATACAGCATTTCTTTTTTCTTACCCATATTCACCTCACAAACAAAAAAGGGACTTTTTCCAAATGCTCAAAATAAGTTAATTAAACTTATTTTCAACCCCTTTTTGTTATAACCTCATCTATAAGCCCATACTCTTTAGCCTCAAGGCTGCTCATAAAGAAATCTCTGTCACTATCATATTCAAGTTGTTCAATACTCTTACCTGTTGCCTCTGAAAGTATTTCATTTAATATCATTTTCAGTCGCAGAATTTCTTTGGCCTGAATCTCTATATCCCTTGCCTGCCCTTGAAAACCACCAAGTGGCTGATGGATCATTATTCTCGCATTTGGCACAGCAAATCTTTTACCTTTTGTCCCTGCTGCCAGAAGCACAGCACCCATACTGGCTGCTTGACCAAGACAAATTGTTGATACATCAGGCTTTATATATCTGATAGTATCATAAATCGCAAGTCCACTGGTAATTACACCGCCAGGGCTGTTGATATATATATAAATATCTTTGTCCGGGTCTTCTGCCTCAAGAAACAAAAGTTGAGCAATTACCACATTAGCCACATTGTCATCTATAGGAGTACCAAGAAAAATTATTCTGTCTTTTAAAAGCCTTGAATAAATATCGTAGGCTCTCTCTCCACGCCCTGTTTGTTCAATTACATAAGGTACATAATAGCTCATTTGACCACCTTTATTATTCAGCTTTTTCCTCGCCATCTTCGGTTATATTTTCTTCCTTCTTATCGACTATCTTTTCTTCAACTTTATTTTCCTTTTGGAGAAATTCAAAAATCTTCTCAGTAAGAACATTATTTTCTACATTTCCAATTACTTTCCTATCAGTAAGCTCTTTTTTATACTCTTCAAAATCTCTTTTCATTCTTTCTGCAACTTCTTTTATCTTCTCATCAATGTCCGATTCTTCCACTTTAATAGATTCAAGTTCAGCAATTTTGTTCAAAATGAGTGCACCTTTTATCTGAAACTCAGCTCTTTCTTTCATACTTTCAGCTACCTGATTGCGATTAAGTCCCAATGCTTCCGGAGATACTCCATACATATATTGATACTGCTGTAAAGTCTGATCAGCAAGCCTTAGTGCTTGGTCATCAATCATAGACTGAGGGATTTCAAATGGATTCTCATCGGTAAGCTTCTTTAAAATATCATCATAAAGCTTCTCTTTTGCCATCATATCTACTTCGTATTTTAAATCTTCTTCTACTTTTTTTCTCAAATCTTCTAATGTTTCACACTCTTCATCCACATCTTTTGCAAAATCATCATTAAGCTCAGGGACGGACTTTCTTTTTACCTCTTTTACGGTAATATCAAATATGGCCACTTTCCCGGCTAAAGATTTCTCATGATAATTGTCAGGGAATTTTACTTCTACTGCCTTTGTTTCACCCTTTTTCATACCAAGAACACCATCTTCAAAATCCTTCAAAAAGGTATTGCTTCCTACAACAATAGATTGATCTTTTGCAGACCCCCCAGCAAATTCTACCCCATCAACTTTACCTACAAAATCAATTACTGCCATATCGCCTTCAGCAACAGCGTAATCATCCTCTGCGGGTTCAAAAGAGGTGTTTTTCTCTCTTATCTGCTCTATAACTCTATTTACATCTTCTTCTTTTACCTTTTCCACTTCCTTTACAAACTCAAAGCCTTTATACTTTTCTACTTTTACTTCAGGATAAACATCTACATATATTTTAAAAGTAATTGGCTCACCCTCTTCAAATTTAACATCTTTCACATTAGGAGTACTTAAAGGTGTAATATTGTTTTTTGTAATCGACTCATGGACGCTATTGTTTACAAGCTTTTCAAGTGCATTTACACTAATTTTGTGTTTGTACTCTTTAATAACAATTTCTTTTGGAGCTTTCCCCTGTCTAAAGCCAGGAATTTTGACATTTGGCTTTATTTTATTGTACTCAGCCTCAAAAGCTTCCTCATACTTTTCATAAGGTATTTCTACCAACAACTCTTTTTGTGACTTTTCTGCATCATTAACTGTAACTTTCATTTTTTTCCCCTTTCTATTTCATTTTTTGATTTTATAAACCCAGAATTACTATTGTATAAAACGCGATACTATGCACAATCAGTAAACACACCTTAATTTCTTACTAGCCTAAGTGTTAGATTATATAGAAAAATATTATGAATGTCAATCTCTGCTTGGTGTATAAGCCTAGCCTACTTGCAGTCTATCTCAAAACCGGTAATTTCAATGAGTTTTCTCAACATACCCTCTACAGCTTTATCCGCAAGCTTGTAGCAGATTGTTGTTCCCTCTCTGCGTCCCTCAAGGATACCCTTGCTCTTCAAAAGAGAAATATGCTGGCTTGTTGTAGCTTGTGGAATTTTCAACCCGTCACAAATTTTACTTACATTACACTCATTTTCCATCAACCCTATCACCATTTTAAGACGTGCAGGATGCCCTAAAACCTTTAATTTTTCGGCAAACTCATTTAACCATTTCTCGTCCATACCAACTCCTAAAATAAACTATTTCTCACTTATAAACTATAATTTTTAAGTTTTGTAAACAAAATTTATTCAATTTGCAGTTTTTTATGGTAAATTTTATTTTATGTGATATAATTTATATACAATAGCCTAAATGGGAGGTTAATATGCAAAAACTTATACGAATCGAGCCTTCTAAATGCGTGGGGTGTAAAGCTTGCGAACTTGCCTGCTCATTTAAGAATTACGGAGAATTCGCGCCAAGTAAATCAAGAATCTACAATGAAGTTTTTCTTGAAGAAGCAAAGTTTATTACAGTTACCTGTATGCAGTGTGATGAGCCGTGGTGCCTTAAAGCATGCCCCAAAAATGCCATTTCCAAAGATGCTACTTCAGGCGTTGTTACCGTTGATCACAATAAATGTGTTGGCTGCCGCACTTGTGTAAGTGCTTGCCCTTTTGGAATGATAAAGTATGTTCCTGAGATTGGAAAAGTAGATAAATGCAATCTTTGCGGAGATGACTTTCCTGAATGTGTAACTTTCTGTCCTACTAAGTGCTTAACTTTCTCTGAAGAGGACAAACCACTTCGTCAAAAAATACTAACTTTTGCAAAAACAATGAAAGAAGGGCAGATGGAGGTGTAATATGGCTGGATGGGCAGGAAAAATTTTAAGAGTTAATTTAACAAAAGGGACATGCCAAATAGAAAATCTTAATATGGATTGGGCCAATAAATTTATAGGGGGAAGAGGTTTAGCTGTCAAATATTTGACAGAAGAAATTAAGCCTAATATCGATCCGATGTCGCCGGAAAATAAACTAATTTTTGCAGCTGGCCCTCTTACAGGAACTTACGGAGCTGCAAACGGCAGGTATATGGTAATAACAAAATCCCCACTAAGCGGAACTATTGCAAGTTCAAACTCCGGCGGATACTTCCCAAGTGAGCTCAAATATGCCGGCTTTGATATGATCATTGTCGAGGGGAAATCGCCAAAACCAGTATATTTAAAAATTTATAATGATAAATGTTCACTCGCAGATGCATCTCACTTATGGGGGAAAACTACCGGTGAAGTGGAAGATATTATACACTCAGAATTTCATGGTGATGCAAAGATTGCATCCATAGGCCCTGCCGGTGAAAATCAGGTAATGTTTTCATGTATAATTAATGACAAACATAGAGCTGCTGGAAGAAGTGGCGTGGGTATGGTAATGGGTTCTAAAAATTTAAAAGCAATAGCTGTAAGAGGTACAGGCGGGGTTAAAGTTGCCGACCCTAAAGCTTACAGAAATGCTGCATTAAAAGCCTATTCTATGTTAAAGCAAAACCCTGTAACTTCTGAAGGTTTACCAGCTCTCGGCACAGCAATTTTAGTAAACGTAATAAATCAAAGTGGCTCCTTACCAACAAGAAATTTTAAGGAAGGCGTTTTTGAATCTGCCGAAGCAATATCGGGCGAAACTTTAGCCGAAAAATATTTGAAAAGAAATAAAAGTTGCATGGGATGTATTATCGGATGCGGAAGGGTTACAAAAGTTGTCGATCCTAAGTACGGATATGCCGGGGAGGGGCCTGAGTACGAACCAATTTGGGCACTTGGCGCAGACTGTGGAATAAGTGATTTAGCTGCAATTTCAAAAGCAAATTATATTTGTAATGAATATGGGATGGATCCAATTTCTCTTGGGGGTACCATTGCTTGCGCAATGGAGCTATACGAGAAAGGCTTAATCAAAGAGGATGAAGTGGGCTTCAAACTCAATTTTGGAAATGCCGAAGCTCTTATAGCATTAACAGAAATGACTGCCAAAGGTGAGGGGTTTGGGAAAAAAATCGCCCTTGGTTCATATAGGTTAGCTGAGCTTTACAAAACAAAAGAGCTGTCCATGTCTGTCAAAAAACTTGAATTTCCTGCTTATGACCCAAGAGGCATACAAGGGATGGCACTAAATTACGCCACTACTAACAGGGGTGCTTGCCACGTAAGAGGCTATATGGTCTCTCCTGAAATATTAGGTTTACCTGAAAAACTTGATCCTCAAGAAACAAAAGGTAAAGCAGAGTGGACTAAAACATTTCAAGATTTTACTGCGGTAGTTGATTCAACAGGAATATGCTTGTTTACTACATTTGCATTAGGAGTCCCGGAATTTAAAGATTTTCTCAATGCTGCTTGCGGCTTCAACCTTACAGATGAAGATGTGTTAAAAATTGGTGACAGAATATGGAACTTGGAAAGATTATTCAATTTAAAAGCGGGCATTGACCCTGCTCAGGATACTCTTCCTAAACGTCTTCTTGAAGAACCACTACCTGATGGAGCGATGAAGGGAAATGTTGCAAAACTTAATGAAATGCTCCCTGAATATTACAAATTAAGGGGTTGGGAAAACGGGGTGCCTACAGAGGAAAAATTAAAGGATTTGGGACTGTAAACTTAATAATAAAGGTGGCATAAAAGCCACCTTTTTCTTGAGGTTTGGCAATGGAAGTGTTTGATATACTAATAATTGGAAACAGTGCTGCCGGCATAAGTGCCATCAAATCTATTCGTAAACATAATAAAACCGTTTCTTTGGGAATAATTGACAGAGAAAATTGTCCTGCTTATTCAAGAGTAATGACCCCTTATTTTATTGGGAAAAAATGTTCAAGAGAGTCCTTATATCTTACCGATGAACAGTTTTATAAAGACCTTAATACTACCACTTTTTTTGGACTCGAAGCTGTTGAATTAAACACAGAAGCTAAATATGTAATTTTAAGTGACTCAAGCAAAGTTTATTTTGACAAATTGATAATTGCTACTGGTGCGGAAGCAACATCCATAGATATTTTATCTGACAGGTCTACTGTATTAAGGCATATGTCCGACGCGGATAAACTTGACAAACTACTAAGTGGTGCAAAAAGTGTCACCGCGATAGGTGCAGGGCTTGTAAGTATACCGGTATTATCTCATTTAAAAGATGATGTGGAGAAAAATCTAATAGTTGGCTCAGGCAGAATATTTAGCAGAGTCCTTGACAAAGACGCTTCATTAATCCTTGAAGAAAAACTAAAATGCAAGGGGCTAACTATTTATAAGAATGACGATATATCGTCTTATAAAGATAATGGTAAATTACACATTAAACTCAAATCAGGAAAAAGTGTGGATACCGACGTCCTGTTAATTGGAAAAGGTGTTACACCAAATATTCAACTTGCTTTAAAGTCAGGTATTGATTGCAATAATGGAATATTAATAAATGAATACTGTCAAACAAACATTGACTTCATTTATGCAGCAGGAGACGTGGCTGAAGGCAATGATTTTATAACAGGGGAAAAGACTATACAGGGCAACTGGATTACAGCAATAGAGCAAGGTGAAATAGCTGGACTTAATTCAATAGGAATAAAAACCAAATATGAAGGTAGCTTAAAGAATAATACTACTGAAGTTTTCGGCTATGACCTCGCAGTAATAGGATACTTCAATGATGATGCACCAAAAATTAAAACATTTTTTAATGAATTTACCGGAATTTATAGGAAAATTTTTTTAGATTCGGATAACAGAGTCATAGGTATCACATTGCTAAACAATACTAATGAAGCCGGAATATATTATGATATGATAAAAACAAGAGAAAGATTTCCAGAAAGCCATTTATTATCAAAACATAATACATATGCACATAAGTTGTATAGGATTTCCTAATGATAAAAGTTAAATTTTATGGGACACTACAAGCGCTGCTAAAAACAAAGGAAATGTCAATTCCCTATTTCTCTGAAATGGACGTAAAACAACTCTTAATCATATTGCAAGAAAAAATAAAAATTGACTTCAAAAAAAAATTAGTTGACAATGACGGTAAAATTATCCCCGGTACAATAATCTTAGTCAACAAACAAAATATCTTTCATCTTAATCTACTTGAAACACAATTAAATGAAAATGATGAAGTAGTTATATTTCCACCCGGTGCTGGAGGATAACTTATTAGCAGATATAGTCGACAAATCGTATACTGGTCTGAAGAATTTCAGAATTTACTGTTTAAACAGTCCGTTTTTGTCGCAGGAATAGGGGGACTCGGGTGTATAGTTGCAGAATCTTTAACCAGGGCAGGAGTAGGTACTATAATCATTTGTGATTCTGGAATAATTGACGAATCAGACCTCAACAGACAATCATTATATAATGAAAATGATTTAGGAAAATACAAAGTAGATATAGCAAAATTAAAACTTAACGCCATAAATTCAAGTTGTAATATCATAAAAATAAATACAGCAATTGATAAAAATTTTGTGTTTGATTTCAAAAACGTAGTTGTTTTTGACTGTTTGGATAATTACACCTCCAGAAATATACTTTATAATAAGATTCCTAAAGACATCTACTTTATCCATGCAGGTCTTGATGCTTATATAGGGCAAGTAATCACTTTATTAAAAGGAAAATCTAAAAATTTATCGGAAATATTCGCCGGACTAAATGATAAAAAAAATATCCCTGTCACGCCTGATGCCGTTCATATTATATCTGGAATAATGGTCAGAGAATACTTTAATATTCTAAAAAAAGAACCAAAACTTTTAGAAAAATTTCTGATAATTAACTTTGAAGAACTTAGTTTAGATTACTTAT